>DASUYI010000128.1:0-8613 GCA_036377475.1 Steroidobacteraceae bacterium
CGTGTAGTCCGCGTCGCGGCTGGCGAGGCTGAACGACAGCACCGCCTGGCCCGGCCGCGGCATCGCGCGAACGACGGCGTCGTCGGCGTTGACGACCGCGGTGTCACAGCCGTCGAAGATGCGCGACTTCGCGGCGGCGTACGCAGCGAGGTTCGCATAGCGGTCCATGTGGTCGGGCGTCACGTTCAGCACGGTCGAGGTGACCGTGCGCAGCGAATGCGTGGTCTCGAGCTGGAAGCTCGACAGCTCGAGCACGTAGAGCTCGGGTACGGGCCGCTCGAGCAGGTCGAGCGCGGGCTCGCCGAGGTTGCCGCCGGCGAGCGTGTTGCGACCGCCGGCGCTGGCCAGTTCGGCGACCAGCGTCGTGACCGTGCTCTTGCCGTTGGTGCCGGTGACCGCGGCGACGGGCGCCTGCACTTCCCGCGCGAACAGCTCGATGTCGCCCACGACCGGCAGCCCGCGCGCGAGCGCCTCGACGACGACCGGCTCTGCGACGGAGAGCCCGGGGGAAATCACGACGTGGGCAGCGCCGTCGAGAAGCCCCGTCTCGAACGCGCCGGTGCGCAGGTCGGCGTGCGGCACGTGCTCGTGCAGCGTCGCGGCGCCCGGCGGCTGCGCACGCGTGTCGGCGACTCGCACCTCGAGCCCCTTGCGCGCGAGGTAGCGCGCGACGGAAAGCCCGGTGCGACCGAGCCCGAGCACCAGTGCGCGCGTGCCGGCTTCGAGCGGAGCGAGGTCGGGTGCGGCGGCGGTCATCGCAGTTTCAGCGTCGAGAGACCGATCAGCACGAGGATCACGGTGATGATCCAGAAACGGACGATCACCTTGGGCTCGGCCCAGCCCTTGAGTTCGTAATGGTGGTGGATCGGCGCCATGCGGAAGATCCGCTTGCCGCGCAGCTTGAACGACGCCACCTGCAGGATGACCGACACAGTCTCGAGCACGAAGATGCCGCCCATGATCACGAGCACGAGTTCCTGCCGCACGATCACGGCGATCACGCCGAGCGCCGCGCCGAGCGCAAGGGCGCCGATGTCGCCCATGAACACCTGCGCCGGGTACGTGTTGAACCAGAGGAACCCGAGGCCCGCGCCGAAGATCGCGGCGCAGATCACGAGCACCTCGCCGGCGCCGGCGATGTAGGGAATGCCGAGGTAGTTCGAGAACACGACGTTGCCCGAGGCATACGCGAACACGCCGAGCGCGCCGGCGACGAGCACGGCCGGCATGATCGCGAGCCCGTCGAGGCCGTCGGTCAGGTTGACCGCGTTGCTCGAGCCCACGATCACGAAATACGTGAGCGGGACGAACAGCACGCCGAGTGGCAGCAGCACGTTCTTGAAGAACGGCACGTACAGCGTGGTCTCCGCGGCGGACTGCGCCGTGGAATACAGCACGACCGCCGCGCCGAGACCCGCGACCGACTGCCAGAAGTATTTGTAGCGCGCGATCAGGCCGCGCGTGTTGCCGACCACGAGCTTCAGGTAGTCGTCCCAGAAGCCGACCAGGCCGAACGCGACGGTCACCAGCAGCACGACCCAGACGAAGCGGTTGGCGAGGTCGGCCCACAGCAGCGCCGCGGCCACGATCGCCGCGAGGATCAGCGCACCGCCCATGGTCGGCGTGCCGGCCTTGCTCAGGTGCGTCTGCGGTCCGTCCGAGCGGACGCGCTGGCCGACCTGGTACTCGGCGAGCCAGCGGATCATGCGCGGGCCCACCAGCAGCGAGATCGCGAGGGCCGTCAGCGCGGCGAGAATCGAGCGCAGCGTGAGGTAGCCGAAGACGTTGAAGCCGGAGTAATACTGGGAAAGCCAGTCGGCGACGTGACGCAGCATCTAGTGGTTCCCCGCCGCCGGCGTACCGGTCAGGGCCGCGGTGACGCGTTCGAGCCGGTTCACGCGCGAACCCTTGACGTAGATCGTGAGTCCGGCGTGGACCTCGGGCAGCAGCGTCGCGATCAGGTCGTCGGTGCTCGCGTGCCAGGACGCGTCGGCGCCGAACGCCTCGACGGCCGGTCTCGCGCCCGCGCCGACGGCGAGCAGCCGCGTCACGCCGCATTCGCGTGCGAGCACGCCCATCTCCGCGTGCAGCCGCGGTCCCTCTTCGCCGAGCTCCGCCATCTCGCCGAGTACGAGCCAGCGCTCGCCCGGCACCTCGGCGAGCGCGCGCAGGCCGACCCGCAGCGACCCCGGGTTGGCGTTGTACGCGTCGTCGATCAGGCGCGCGCCGCCGCCCGCCTGCTTCACCTCGAGCCGTCCCGCGACCGCACGCATCGATTGCAGGCCGCGCACGACGGCGTCGAGGCCCGCGCCGGCCGCCATCGCGGCCGCCGTCGCGGCCAGCGCATTCATGACGTTGTGCTCGCCGGCCAGTGCGAGTTCGATCGGGCGTTTGCCTTCGGGCGTCGCGAGTTCGAACGTGGTCGTGAAACCCGCGTCGCCGAGACGGCTGTGCACGTTGGTCGCCGTCACGTCCGCGCGTTCGCGCACGCCGAAGGTCACGACGCGGCCCGCACGGCGCGCGAGGCCGTGCCAGAACGTCGCGAAGCGGTCGTCCGCATTGATCACCGCCGTGCCGTCGGTGTCGAGCGCCTCGAACAGCTCGCCCTTGCCACGCGCTACGCCGTCGATCCCGCCGAAGCCTTCGAGGTGCGCGGGCCCGGCGTTGATCACGAGCCCGACGTCGGGCCGTGCGAGCGCCGCGAGGTGCGCGATCTCGAGCAGGTGGTTCGCGCCCATCTCGATCACGGCGGACCGATGCGCGTCGTCGAGCCGGCACAGCGTGAGCGGCACGCCGATGTGGTTGTTCAGGTTGCCCTGCGTGACGAGGCAGGGCCCGAGTTCGGCGAGGATCGCGCCCGTCATTTCCTTGACGGTCGTCTTGCCGTTGCTGCCGGTGATGCCGACGACGACGCCGGCGAACGAGCGGCGCCACGCGTGCGAAAACCGCGCCAACGCGTCGAGGGTGTCCGGCACGCGCACCTGTGGCAGCGCGCACTCGACGCGCCGGCGCACGACCGCTCCGGCCGCGCCCAGACTCGCGGTGGCGGCGACGAAGTCGTGCCCGTCGAACCGGTCGCCCGCCAGCGCGACGAACAACGCGTTGGGTTCGAGCGCGCGCGAGTCGGTCAGTACGCGGTCGAACGTGGCGTTGGCGCCGTGAAGCGTCCCGCCGGTCACGCGCGCGAACGTCTGCAGGTCGCGCGTGATCATGGCGCCCCCTCGCCCGAGCCACCGGCTTGGGGTGAGGGTCCGAGGCACGCGAGCACGGTCTCCCGGTCGCTGAAGGGCCGCGTCTCGGTACCGACGATCTGGTACTCCTCGTGGCCTTTGCCTGCGACGACGACGACGTCACCGGGCTCGGCCTCGTCGAGCGCGTGACGAATCGCCTCGGCGCGATCGGGCACAACGTGGGCGCTCGCCGGATCGCGCATGCCGCCGAGGATCTGTTCGATGATCGTGGCCGAGGCCTCGGTGCGCGGATTGTCGTCGGTGACGATCGCGAGGTCGGCGGCCGCTTCGGCGATGGCGCCCATCAGCGGGCGCTTGCCCGGATCGCGGTCGCCGCCGCAGCCGAACACGCAGAGGAGCCGTTCGCGCGTATGCGCGCGCGCCGCCTCGAGCACCTTGGCGAGCGCGTCCGGCGTGTGCGCGTAGTCGACCAGCACGAGCGGCTGCGCGCCGCCGCCGAAGGCTTCCATGCGTCCCGGCGGCGCGACGCAGTGAGCCAGCGCCGCCAGCGCCTTCTGCAGCGGCACGTTCCAGCCGAGCAGCACGCCGAGGACGGCGAGCAGGTTTTCGGCGTTGAAGTCGCCGACCAGGCGCGAACGCAGCGTGCCCGCGCCCCAGCTGCTCTCGAGGTGGATCGTCAGTCCGTGCGAGGTGGTCCGCAGCTCGGGCACGCGGATCCAGCCCGTGCCGCGCTCGGCCCAGACGTCGTTCGCGGTCGTGAACACGATCTTCTCGATCACGGGGTCCAGACGCTCCACGAGGTCGCGGCCGAACGGGTCGCGCACGTTGATCACTGCACAGCGCAGCCCGGCCGCGTGAAACAGCCGGGCCTTGGCCGTGCCGTAGGCCTCGAGCGTGCCGTGGTAGTCCAGGTGGTCGCGCGTGAGGTTGGTGAAGACGGCGGTGTCGAAGCTCACGCCCCCGACGCGATCCTGGTCGAGTGCGTGCGACGACACCTCGAGTGCGAGCGTCGCCGCGCCCGCGTCGCGCGCCTGCGCCAGGCGTCGTTGGACGGTGACGGCGTCCGGGGTGGTGAGCCCGGGCGTCATCGTGTCGCCGGGTCGGCCGTGGCCGAGCGTGCCCACGTACCAGCCGCGACGGCCCAGCAGCTCGGAGGCCTGCGCGAGCAGGTAGGCCGTCGTGGTCTTGCCGTTGGTGCCGGTGATGCCGGCGACCCGCAGGTCCCCGGACGGACGGCGAAAGAACCGATCCGCGATTTCCCCGACCAGCCGCCCGAGGTGCGGCACCTGGATCGCCGCAACGCGCTCCGGCAGCACCGGCGGCTCGACGCCGCCCCCGCTTTCCCAGAGCACGGCAACCGCACCGCGCTCGACCGCGGCGCTCGCGTGCGCGAGTCCGTGCGTGGTGCGCCCGCGGCAGGCCAGGAACACGCAGCCGGGCGTCGCTTCGCGACTGTCCTGCACGAGGTCGCTGACCTGCACGCCGTGCGGCGTGGCGACGTCGAAGCCCTCGAGCAGCCGCCCGAGGGTCATGCGGTAGGCGGGGCCGGTCGTGCGAGGCATCGCGACGCTCACCACGGATCCTGCGCCTGCACGAGCGTCGTCGCCGGCACGCGCTGCAGGTCGTCGGGCGGGATCGCGAGCAGGCGCAGCGCGCCCGACATGACCTCGGCGAACACGGGCGCCGCGACGTCGCCGCCGTAGAACCGACCGGCGCTCGGCTCGTCGATCACGACGACGGCCGCGAGTCGCGGCTCGCTCGCCGGTACCACGCCGCCGAACACCGCCATGTACTTCGACGCGTTATAGCCACCGTCGGCGGCCTTCCACGCCGTGCCGGTCTTGCCGGACACGCGGTAACCCATCACCGCCGCGCGCCGAGCCGTGCCCGTGTCGCTGACCACGGACTCCATCATGCGCACGAGTTCCTCGGCGACCGCCTCATCGAGCACGCGCTCGCCCGCGGGTGGCGTGTCGACGCGCCGCAGGCTCACGGGACGGCGGACGCCGCCGGTGCCGAGCACCGCGTACGCCTGCGCGAGTTGCAGCGGCGTGACCGAGAGACCGTAGCCGTACGACATCGTCGCCTGGCCGATCGACCGCCAGTGCTCGTGGCCGGTCAGGATGCCGGCCGATTCGCCCGGGAAGCCCGACCCCGTGACCGAGCCGAAGCCGAGGTCGTGCAGCGTGGTCCACATTTCCTGCGGCTTGAGCGAGAGCGCGATCTTGACCACGCCGACGTTGCTCGACTTGGCGAGCACGGTCGTCACGTCGATTGTGCCGAGGTTGTGCTTGTCGCGCACGGTCTTGATGCCGACGCGCACGGTGCCCGGTCCGGTCTCGACCAGCGTATCGGAGTGGAACCGGCCGGTCTTCATGCCCGCGGCGACGACGAACGGCTTGATGCTCGAACCCGGCTCGAAGAAGTCGTTGGTCGCACGGTTGCGGTAGCGCGACGGCAGGTACTGCTCGCGGTCGTTCGGGTTGAACGCCGGCTGGTTGACCATCGCGAGCACCTCGCCGGTCGCGATGTCGAGCACGACCACCGAGCCACCGCGCGCGTCGTTCTCGTGCACGGCCTGCTTGAGCGCGCGGTACGCGAGGTACTGCACGCGCAGGTCGATGCTGGTGCGCAGGTCCTGGCCCGGCTGCGGCGCCTTGGTGCGCTCGATGATCTCGATCGTGCGGCCGTCGCGGTCGCGCATGACGCGCATGCTCCCGGCGTCGCCGCCGAGCCACTGGTCGAACGCGAGCTCGACGCCTTCCTGGCCCACGTCGTCGACGTTGGTGAAGCCGAGCAGGTGACCCGTGACCTCGGCGGCCGGGTAGTAGCGCCGGTACTCGCGCAGGGTGTCGACGCCGGGGATGCCGAGCGCCTTCACCTTGGCGGCGTCCTGCGGACGCATGTGCCGCACGAGGTAGACGAACTCGCGATCGAGGCTGCTGGTGACGCGGCGCGCGAGCCACTGCGGGTCGCGGTCGAGCGCCTTGGCGAGACGTGCGTAATCCTGCGGGTGGTTCGAGAGCTTGCGCGGGTCGGCCCACACGGTGTCCACCGGCGTGCTGACCGCGAGCGGCTCGCCGTTGCGATCGAGCACCATGCCGCGATTCGCCGACAGCTTGACGTCGCGCAGGATGCGCGCGTCGCCCTGCTTCACGAGGAATTCCTCGTGGATGACCTGCAGGTAGATCGCGCGCGCGATCAGCGCGAGGCCACCGAGCGTCAGCATCGCCCCGACCGCCCAGGTGCGCCAGGCCCCGACGGCCGGCTCCGCGTCGCGCCCGGCCTGGTGATGATGGTCGCGCAGCGAGGAGCGCTTCATGGCTGCACGATGCGAAGGTCGGACGCCGCCGGCGTGACCATGCCGAGTTCATCGTGCGCGACGCGCTCGACGCGGCCGTGCGTCGCCCACGTGCTCTGCTCGAGCTGCAGCTGGCCCCACTCGATGTCGAGGTCGTCGCGTTGCGTCGTGAGCCTCTGCAGCTCGTTGAAGCGGTTGCGCGCCTGTTGCTTGCCGTGGATCACGCCGAGCGCGGAGCCGAGCACCGCGAGCCACAGCAAGGCGACGACGATCCGCCAGCGCGACTGCGTCATGCCGCGATCCTCTCGGCGACGCGCAGCACGGCGCTGCGGGCGCGCGGATTGCGCTCCACTTCCGCCTCGGTCGGCATCACGGCGCCGCCCACCAGTTTCAACCGCGGGCGCGCATGCGCGGGCACGTTCGGCAGGCCCGCGTACACGGGGTCGCCCTGCGCTTCGCGGCGCATGAAGCGCTTGACCAGCCGATCCTCGAGCGAGTGGAAGCTGATGACGCAGAGCCGGCCCCCGGGGCCCAGCAGCTCGACGGCCTGCGGCAGCGCCGACTCGACCTCCTCGAGCTCGCGGTTCACGTGGATGCGGAGGGCCTGGAACGTGCGCGTCGCGGGATGCTTGCCCGGTTCGCGCGTCGGGACGGCCGCGGCGACGAGGTCGGCGAGCTGGCGCGTGGTGGCGATCGGCGCCTCGGCGCGCGCGGCCACGACGGCGCGCGCGATGCGACGCGAGAACCTTTCCTCACCGAGCCTGAACAGCACGTCCGCGATCTCCCGCTCGCCGGCCCGCGCGAGCCACTGGGCCGCGCTGGTGCCGGACTCGTTGTCCATTCGCATGTCGAGCGGACCGTCCTGCATGAAGCTGAAGCCCCGCCTGGCTTCGTCGAGCTGCGGCGAGGAGACCCCGAGGTCCAGCAGCACGCCGTGCAGCCCGTCGTCACACCCTGCCGCCCGGACGAGCTCTGCGAGCCGGCCGAACGACCCCCGTATCAACGTGAGCCGGGCCTCGCCTGCGAAACGCTCGCGCCCCGAGGCGATGGCCTCGGGATCGCGGTCGATCGCCACGACGCGACCCGTGGGACCGAGCTGCGCGAGCATCGCGGCGGTGTGCCCGCCGCGCCCGAACGTCGCATCGCAGTACCTCCCTGCGGCCCGTAATGCGAGTCCGGCCAGCACCTCGTCGAGAAGCACCGGCGTGTGCGGAGCCACGTTCCGGGACGCCTAGAGCGAGAGGCTTTCGAGTTCGGCGGGCAGTTCGCCCGTCTCGTCACCCGCCTGTAGCCACTCGTCGCGTCGCTCGTTCCAGTGCTGCTCGTCCCACAGCTCGAAACGGCTGCCCTGGCCGATCAACATCGCCTGGCGCGAAAGGCCTGCGTACTCGCGCAGTTTCGGCGGCACCAGCACGCGGCCGTGCGAGTCGAGCTCGAGGTCGGTCGCGTGGCCCACCATGAGCCGCTGCAGGCGCCGAGCCTGCGGGTTCAGGGTCGGCAGCCGCATGAGCTTGCGCTCGATCTCCTCCCAGTCCGGAAGGGGATAAATCAGCAGGCACTTGTCGGAGCGGTCCACCGTCGCGACCAGCCGGCCGCCGCTGCGCTCCACCAGGGTGTCCCGGTAGCGCGCCGGCATGGCCACGCGGCCTTTGGCGTCGAGGGTGACTTTGTTGGCTCCGCGAAACATGACAGGCGAGGTTTGGGCCGACAGCCCATTTCATCCCACTTTTTCCCACTCGGCGCCACTATAGGGACGGGCTGTCGCGAGCGCAACGGTTAAATGCAAAATTTTGCTCACTCCGTCAGAGACTTAGGCCGAGGGCAATCCGGCTGTCGACTAGGCTGGGTTGCTTTTGCAGACCAATCATCGACTTAGCCACTTTTCCTGACCGCTGAATGAGCTCGGCGTCCGCGTGGGAAGCGGACGGTCGAAGCTCGTTATGTCGCATGGCAGGACGCCGCCCGGAGGCCGTGCAGACCCGTTACCAAGCGGGTTAGTGGGAGAAGTGTCGGCTGGTGAACCCCGAACCTGCGCGGGTGCAGTCCGGCGCACTGTGGGGACAAGTGGGCGAACGCGCCCTGGTGGGCGGTTTCGTGGGGCGGAGAAGTGGGAGTCGGCCG
>DASUYI010000129.1:0-3655 GCA_036377475.1 Steroidobacteraceae bacterium
GTCGAGAAACGCAGCGGCCGCGCGCATGAACGCCAGGAAGTCGGGCCAGCGCGCGGCGTCCTTCGCGGAGAGCCGTCGGATCGACTCGCGCGTGGCCACGTCGTCTGGCGCCGAGCTGAGGCGCAGCAGGCCGCCGTCGGCCAACGGTGCAACGTAAGGGGTCTCGGTGTCGTTCGTCACGAGGCCGTGTCGCGCGAGGTCCAGTTCGCGCACGATCTCCGGTCGCAATCGTGCCGAGGCGTGCAACGGCATCGCGAACGCGCTGCCGAACTCGGCCGGTGACAGCTGTCCGCCCGGCGTCTCGCGCGCCTCGAGCACGAGCACCGTGCGACCCGCCTTGGCGAGACAGGCGCCCGCGACGAGGCCGTTGTGACCGGCCCCGACGATGAGCGTGTCGACGCTCGGCGCCGCACCCGTCATCGCGAATCCTTGAGCGCTTCTTCAGCCGCCATCTTGCCGGCTGCGCCCATCACGCCGCCGCCCGGGTGCGCGCCTGCCGCGCCGAAGTAGTAGCCGGGCAGGGGCGTGCGGAAGTCGGCCCACTGCGGCGCGGGTCGCAGGAAGAAGAGCTGGTGCAGCAGCAGCTCGCCGTGGAAGATGTTGCCGCCGGTGATGCCGGCGATGCGCTCGATGTCCTTCGGCGTGATCACCTGCTTGCCCACGATCGCGCGACGGATGTTCGGCGCGTACCGCTCGATGGTCGCGATCGCGGTCTCGCCGAACGCGTCGCGCTTCGCGTCGTCCCAGCCGCCGTCGATGTCGTACGGCGCGTACTGCACGAAACACGACATCACGTGGTGCCCGGGCGGCGCCATGTCGCGGTCGATCATCGACGGGATGATGATGTCCATGTACGGGTTGCGTGAGAACTGGCCGTACTTGGCGTCGTCGTAGGCGCGCTCGACGTACTCGATGCTCGGGCTGATCGAGATCGCGCCGCGGTGCAGCGGGCCTTCGCCCGGCAGGCAGGTGAACTGCGGCAGGTCCGACAGCGCGAGGTTGACCTTGCCCGAGGAGCCGCGCACCCGGAAGTTGCGGATGGCCTGCGTGAACTCGTCGGGGAAGTGTTGCGCGTCGACGAACTGCAGGAAGCTGCGCTTCGGGTCCGCCGCCGAGAGCACGACCTTCGCGCTGATCTCGTCGCCGTTCTCGAGCGCCACGCCCGCGGCGCGTCCGCCGCGCACGATCACCTTCTCGACGGCGGCGCCGGTGCGGATCTCGACGCCGAGCGCCCGCGCCGAGGAGGCGATCGCGGCCGTGACGCCGCCCGTGCCGTTTTTCGCGAAACCCCACGCGCGGAACGCGCCGTCGATCTCGCCCATGTAGTGGTGCAGCAGCACGTACGCCGTGCCCGGCGAGCGCGGACCGAGGTAGGTGCCGATGATGCCGCTCGCGGCCTTGGTGCCCTTGAGCGGGTCGAACTCGAACCATTCCTCGAGCAGGTCGGCCGAGGACTGCGTGACGAGCTTCGCGATCCGGTACAGCTCCTGCTCGGTCAGGCTCGCGCCGTACCGGCCGAGCTTGAGCAGCCCCTTGAGGTCGCGCCAGCTCAGCGACGAGGGGTCCGGCGGCACGAGGCCGATGATGGGCTTGATCGCCTTGGCCGCGCGCGCCATCACGCGCGCGTACTCGTCGTAGGCCTCCGCGTCCCGCGGCGCGTGCCGGTAGATCTCGCGCCGCGTCAGGTCATGGTCGTCCCAGCCGGCGAGGTAGTCGCCGTTGTCCATCGGCGTGACGGTGCTCGGCAGCGGCAGGATCTTGAGGCCGTGCTTGGGCAGTTCCAGGTCGCGGATGATCTCGGGACGCAGCAGGCTCACCACGTACGAGAACTCGCTGAAGCGGTAGCCCGGGAAGATTTCCTCGGTCACGGCGGCGCCGCCCACCATGTCGCGCCGCTCGAGCACGACCACCTTCCTGCCGACACGCGCGAAATAGGCCGCCGCGATCATGCCGTTGTGCCCGGCGCCGATCACGATCGCATCGTACGTGGCGCTGCTGCGGATGCCGTTGTTGCTGCTGGCCACGATCTACTTCTTCTTCCACTCGGGCTCGTAGAACGGCAGCGCCACCACGCGCGCGGCGGCCTGCCGGCGGTGGTGTTCCACCGTGACCTCGAGCGTGACGTTCGTGCCGGGCTCGTAGTGCGGCCGCTCGAGGTGCGCCAGCGCGATGTATTTCTTGAGCACCGGAGACCAGCTGCTCGTGGACGCATAGCCGACCTGGCGTCCGGTCTTGTACACGGGCAGGCTGCCGCGCACGGCCATGGCCGGGATCTGCGGCGGCAGGCCGACGGCGGCATAGGCGCGCTCGAGGCTCTCCCACTCGATCTCGAGCCCGACGAACCGCCACGCCGAGCCTGCGCGGAATTCGCGCTCGAGTGCACGCCGGCCGACGAAGTACCCGGCCTTGTCGAGGTTGACCGTCCAGCCGAGGCCCATCTCGAACGGCGACGACTTCTGGCCCGGCACCCAGGCGTGGTGCGCCGACGTGTAATCGACGTCGAGCATGAACAGCCCCGCCTCGACGCGAGCCATGTCCATCGCGAGGATGCCGCACGGCGTGATGCCGTAATCGTGGCCACCGGTCATCAGCACGTCCCAGACCGGCAGCGCGTCGTCCGCACCCATCCAGATCTCGTAGCCGAGGTCGCCGGTGTAGCCGGTGCGTGAGATCGTCACCGGCCTCCCCGCGAGCGTGTTGGCCGCCATGCGGAAGTACTTGAGCGCGTCGACCGGTGTGCCGCAGCAACGGTTCAGGATCGCGCGCGATTTCGGTCCCTGCAGGCTCAGGGCCGCCACCTGCTCGGTCGTCTCGGTGATGCGCACGTCGAAGCCGACGGCATTCATCGCGAGCCAGCGCAGCTGCGGCTCGGCCGCCGTGAGTCGATAGCCCTGCTCGGCGACGCGCGTGACGGTGCCGTCGTCGATCAGCTTGCCGTCGTCGTCGCACCAGCCCGTGTAATACACCTGCCCGACCGCCAGCTTGTGGATGTCGCGCGGCGTGACCTTGTGCAGCAGTCGGGCCGCGTCAGGGCCCTCGAGCTGGTATTTCATGAGCGGCGAGACGTCGATCAGCGCCGCGTGGTTGCGGATCGCCCAGTACTCGCGGTCGAGGCCCAGGTCGTACGAACCGGCCGCGAGGCAACCCGCCCAGCGGCGCCAGTTGTGCGGCAGGCAGAGCTGCGAGGTGCGCGCGTGAAACGGCGTGCGCTTGAGCTGGTAGCGCGGGTGGTGGACGGTCGAGAGCTCGGGCATCGAGAAAGTGTCCAGTGTCCAATGGCTAGTGTCTAGTGGGAGGGAAAGCTCCGAACCCTGCCTCGGCGGCTGCGCGCGGGCGCGACCAGAACGGTGCGCGCAGCGCTTCCTACTAACCGCTGGACACTAGACACTAGACACTACTGCGATCGCCGCGTCAGCGGCGATCGCGGATGTCGATGAACGTCAGGAACTCGTTGCGCGTGCGGGCATCCGAGCGGAACGACCCCAGCATCTGCGAGGTGATCATCGAGACGCCTCGCTTGTGGACGCCTCGCGTGGTCATGCACTCGTGCACGGCCTCGATCACGACTCCGACGCCGGCGGGCTGCAGGACGCCGTTGATGCAGCGCGCGATCTCGGCGGTCATCTTCTCCTGCACCTGCAGGCGTCGCGCGAAC
>DASUYI010000130.1:0-4529 GCA_036377475.1 Steroidobacteraceae bacterium
CAGCGTCGCCCCATCCTGCCGACCAATCCTGCGGAGGTACCTGAAGTGCCGAAAATGCACGTGTGTCCATGCTGCGACGGACAAGGCCTGGTCCACGCGGAATCGATCGAGTCCGAACCGCTCGAATGCGCCGAATGCGACGCCACGGGCAAGGTGACTCGGGAGCATCGCGACGACCTGCTCGAATGGCGACACAAGTGTCGCGTGCGCAGGTCCAGCGACGCGGGGGCGCTGACGACCCGGCGCTAGCAGTTCCTCCCGCCGATCTCTCGCCCGGGCGGGCGGCTGCGTGAGTCACAAACCGGCGGCGCGGCACTCCGACTCGCGACCGCGCACGACACGCTTGCCGGCCAGCGCGCCGTGCGTCTCGGTGACGACGGTGTGCTGGCCTTCGGAGTTTTCGGAGTCGTAGAAGAAGATCCGCACCCAGTCGCGCGTGCGATTGAGCTGGTGCGCCTGCGCGGTGTTCGAGAACATCGCCGTGAACTGCCAGCCGTCGCGCTCGCAGTGCAGGACCGGCAGCCAGGCTTCCTGCGTCGGATTGAAGCGGATCGGCGCGATCGTCGGCAACGTGCCGGCCGCGCCCTGCTCGCGGTAGGCGCGGTCGATCGCGAGCAGCAGCTTCACCGACGGGCGCGGTCCCGTGCCGAGGGTCGGCGCGTTGCGACCGCGGTCGCGCACGAGCATCGTGTGCAGGCTCGCGCGAATCGCCGCGGCACGGCGTGGACCGACGCCGGGCACGTTTTCGAGCCGACCGTCGTGTGCCGCGAGCTCGAGACCTTCGAGCGTGTCGACGTGCAGTTCCTCGTGGATCCGCTCGGCGAGTCGATGTCCGAGGCCCGGCACGACCGTGAAAAGCTGGACGGGGTCGCAGGTGCCGCGCAAGCGTTCGAGCTGCCCCCAGTGGCCCGTGCGCACCATCTCGACGATCGCGGTCGCAATGCCGCGCCCCACGTGGGGCAAACGGTCGAGCCCGTCGATGCCCTCGCGCTCGACCAGGTCGACGATGGAGGCATGATCGAGTGCGGCGATCGCGTCGGCCGCCTTGCGATACGCGGCGACGCGATACGGATTGGCGCCTTGCGCCTGCAGCAGGTCCGCCGCCTCGCGGAGGCGGTCGGCATAATCACGGGACGGCACGACGCCGGATGCGGGTGCGCCAGCGAGCCTCGTCGCTGCCGCCGCATCGGATGCCATCACTCGCTCCACCTTGCCATGGGTCGCGCGATGCGACCTGCCGTCGGGAATGCTGACGGGGTTTGTCCCGAGGGACCATTCGGGTTTTACGAGAGGGGCCCGATTCAGACATGATCCAGACGGGACGACGAAAATCAGGATGCGGATGAGCGCGCGCACGACGCTGCAATGGCTGGGACGTTCGATGCTGTCCCTGTTGACGGCGCTCCTGCTGGTCGGTGTCGGCTTCTATCTGCATTACCTGTGGGCCGGCCCGCCGCTCGAGCCCTGGCATCGCGCGAGGCTCGACGCAGAGTTCAAGGCGGCCGACTACGACGCAGGCCGGATTACGACGCTCGCGCAGTACGTCGCTCGTGAGCGCGCACTGCGGCGGCAGCTCGATGACGAGATCCGTGCGCGCACGCATGGTCGCGCCGACAGCCCCTTCAATCGATACGCCGCAGGCAGTCGCAGCGACCCGTACGAGTGGACGACGAACTGGAACATGACGTTCGTGCTCGAGCCTCGCGGCGAGCCGACCGGCGGCGTGCTGCTGTTGCACGGCCTGACCGACTCGCCGTACAGCCTGCGGAGCCTGGGCGAGGTGCTCGTGGGCGACGGTCGTCGCGTGATCGGCCTGCGGTTGCCGGGACACGGCACGGCGCCATCGGGTCTGTTGCGCTTCGAACTGGAAGACCTCCAGGCCGCCACGACCCTCGCGATGCGCGACCTGCGCCGGTCGCTCGGCCCCGGCCTCCCGATCGACGTGATCGGCTATTCCAACGGGGCGGCGCTCGCGGTCGGGTACGCGCTCGACGCGCGCGACGACGCGTCCCTGCCGCAGGCGTCGCGGCTGGTGCTGATCTCGCCCGCGATCGGCATCACGCGCCTCGCGGCGCTCGGGCGCGTCCGCACCGGCCTCTCCGAGCTGCAGGGTTTCGGGCGCGCGGCGTGGCAGCTGGTCGAACCGGAGATCGATCCGTTCAAGTACCAGTCGTTTCCCTGGCATGCAGCCGGCGTCACGCAGCGACTCACCAGCACGGTTGTCCGACGCATCGCGCGGCTCGCGGCGGACGGACCGGTGCGCGACCTGCCGCCCATGCTCGCGTTCGTGTCGACGGTCGATTCGACGGTGCAGGCGGGCAAGGTCGCCGACGCATTGCTCGGCAAGCTCGCCGCGGAGGGACACGAACTCGTGCTGTTCGACGTCAACCGGCTGTCGCTCGTGCAGCCGTTGCTCGTCGACGATCCCGGCCCGCTCACTCGACGGCTCCTGGCCCAGCCGCACCGTCCGTACGCCCTGACGCTCGTCACGAACGAGACGCCGCAGACGGCGCGGGTCGAGGAGCGGCGCGTGCCGGCCCTGGGCACGGTCGCGCGGCGACGGCCACTCGAGGCGGAGTGGCCGCGCAACGTGTTCTCGCTGTCGCACGTGGCGCTGCCGTTTCCGCCCGACGACGCGTTGTACGGCTACGAGGCGCGGCGTGACGCACGCCACGTCCAGTTGGGCCGCATCGAGGCCCGCGGCGAGAACGGTGTGCTCTCGGTGCCGACCTGGTTACTGACACGCCAGCGCAGCAATCCGTTTCACGCCTACCTCGTGGCGCGGGTCCGCGGCTGGCTCGACGTGCGGCGTCCGGACGACATCGAGGCCGTTGCCGTGGAGGCGGTCGCGCGGTGAGCCGATGGCTGCGCACGCTGGCCCTGGTCGCCGTCCTGCCGCTGCTGGCGCACTGCGCGAGTGCGCCGCACATGGACGGCATCGTCGCGACCTACGCGGTCCCGCCGGCCGCCGACACCGCGCTGGACCGCGCGGTGCTGCAGGACCTCGGCGACGAGCCCGGCGTCTCCACGGTCCGGCTCGTGGAAAACAACGCCGTCGCGTTCGCGTATCGTGCGGCGACGGCCGCCGAGGCCGAGCGCACGCTCGACGTGCAGTACTACATCTGGCACGAGGACCTCACGGGGCGGTTGCTCGCGGCCGAGCTGCTGCGCGCGGCCGAGCGCGGCGTGCGCGTGCGCGTGCTGATCGACGACCTCGACGCGCGCGACAAGCACGAGAGCCTCGCGGTGACCGACCTGCACCGGAACATCGAGGTCCGGCTGTTCAACCCGTTCTACAGCCGTGCAGGCCTGTGGGGCTGGGCCACCGAATGGGTGCTGCGCGCGAGCCGGTTGAACCACCGCATGCACAACAAGTCGTGGATCGCCGACAACCGCATCGCGATCATCGGCGGCCGCAACGTCGGCGACGAGTACTTCGGCGCCTCGCCGCACTCGAACTTCGCCGACCTCGACGTCGCGCTCACCGGCCCCGTCGTCGCCGAGGTGAGCAGCCAGTTCGACGATTACTGGAACAGCACCAGCGCCGTGCCGATCTCGCGCTTCGACGTGCGCAAGCCCCGGTCGAAGGACCTCGAGGTACTGATCGCGCGCGCGCTCCAGTACCGCGAGGACGTCGCGGACGCGCCGTACGTGCGGGCCCTGCGCGACGTGCAGAACCGGACCCGGCTGCTCACGGACGCACCGGCGGCGCTGCGCGTCAAGAACGTGCAGCTGCTGGTCGACGACCCGAGCAAGGTCGGCGGCAATCACGGCATCGACGGCTCGAAAGTGCTCGCGAGCCTCGAGCGCGCGATCGACGCCGCCCGACGCGAAGCGCTGATCATCTCGCCGTACTTCGTGCCGGGCCAGGAAGGCGCGGCCAGGCTCGTGCGCGACGTCGAACGCGGGTTGCGCGTGGCGGTGCTCACGAACTCGCTGGCCGCGACGGACGTGGCTGCGGTCCACACGGGCTACGCGCGCGTGCGCCGTCAGCTCGCCCGCGGCGGCGTCGAGCTCTACGAGATGAAGCGCAAGGCCGCGAGCCCGCACGGCCGCAGCCAGCTGAGCGTGACCGGGTCATCGGGCGCGAGCCTGCACAGCAAGGCGATGCTGATCGACGATCGCTGGGTCTACGTCGGCTCGATGAACCTGGACCCGCGTTCGGCGATCCTGAACACCGAAATGGGCGTGCTCGTCGAGAGTCCCGAGCTGGCCGCGCAGCTGCGCGAGCAATGGGACCTGATCACTTCGCCCGAGCTCAGTTATCGCGTCGTGCTCGAACCCGACGGCGAACTGGTTTGGTACGATCGCGCCGGGGGACGCGACCGCCGGTCGCAGCACGAGCCCGATGCGAGCGCGATGCGTCGCATGGGCGTCACGCTGCTGCGGCTGGTGCCGATCGACTCGCAGCTTTGACGACCCGAAAACCACAATGAACCAGATGCCGGTCTCGCCCCCCGGGGCCCCGCCCTCATCCGCCCGACCGGGACGTCGCGGGTTCAGGTCCTACCTGTGGGGCGGCCTCGCCG
>DASUYI010000131.1:0-2235 GCA_036377475.1 Steroidobacteraceae bacterium
CGTGATGCGTTCGGCGGCGCGGCTCACTTACCGCGAGGTCGGCGCGTTCCTCGAGAAATCCGCCGCGCGCCAGGACGATCGGCTCGAAAAGCTGCGCGACCGTTTGCTCGCACTGCACGGCGTGTACAAGGCGTTCACGCGCGCGCGCTCCGGCCGTGGCGCACTCGAACTCGACACACCGGAGCTCAAGCTCAAGTTCGATCAGGACGGGCGGGTCGCGGCCCTGGTCGAATATCCACGCAACGACGCGCACCGGTTGATCGAGGAGTGCATGATCGCCGCGAACGTCGCGGCGGCGCGGTTCCTCGACCGAAATCGCGTGCCGACGCTCTACCGCGTGCACGGCCTGCCCGAACTCGACCGGCTCGAGACGCTGCGGACGTTCCTGCGCGAGTTCGGCTTGTGGTTGCCCACGCCCGAGGAGATCACGCCCGAGCACCTGCGCGACCTGCTGTCGAAGATCGGCGACCGGCCCGACGCGGGACTCATCTCGACGGCCGTGATCCGCTCCATGCCGCAGGCGGTCTACCAGCCCGGCAACATCGGACACTTCGGCCTCGCGCTCGAGCACTACGCGCATTTCACGTCGCCGATCCGGCGTTACCCGGACCTGGTCGTGCATCGTGGCATCCGCCAGGTGTTGACCGGCGGCGATCCGCAGGAACTCGTCGCGCGGCACGGCGCCTTCCCGCAGCTCGGCCAGGATTGCTCGGTGCGCGAGCGACGCGCCGACGAAGCGACGCGCAGCGCCGTGTCCTGGCTCAAGTGCTACTACATGCAGGACCGGATCGGCGAGGAGTACGACGGCATCGTCTCGGGGGTCGTGGACTTCGGCCTGTTCGTGCAACTCGTCGGCCTGCAGGTCGACGGGCTGCTGCACGTGTCCGCGCTCGGCGCCGATTATTTCGGCCGCGACTCGTCCGGGTTCCGCATGATCGGCCGCAGCTCGGGCAAGGTGTTCAAGCTCGGCGATCGCCTGCGCGTGCGCGTGACCAACGTGTCGCTCGACGAACGGCGCGTGGATTTCGAGCTCGCCGGCGAGATGCAGGGAGAACGGCGACCGGTGGGCCGCCATTTGCGCCAGGGTGGACGGAGACGACGCTGATGCCGCGCAACGAAAGGCCCGGGCGACCGCGGCGCGGTGGCGGGGGTGGTGCCGACGTTCGTCACGGGACGAACCCGCGTGCCGCACGCGGCGGCGCAGAGCGGCACGGGTCGCCCCGCGACCACGACGAGGGCCGGCGGGCACGGGCGCATGCCGCGACGCTGCCGAGCGTCGCCTATGGCATTCACGCCGTGCGCGCGCTGCTCACGCGCCATCCGCATCGCGTGCGTCAGCTCTGGCTCGCTGAGGGCCGCGAGTCGGCCGCGCGCCTGCAGGAACTTCGTGAATTGGCGCTCGCGGCCGGTGTGACCGCGCACGCTGCCGGCGCTGAAGAACTCGACCGCCTCACGGGCGGCGAGCGCCATCAGGGCGCGGTCGCGGACGTGATCCCGCGCGACGGCGACCCCGAGACGCAACTCGAGGAAGCGCTCGAGGCGCTCGGCGACACGCCGGGCCTGTTGCTGGTGCTCGACGGCGTCACCGATCCACACAACCTCGGCGCGTGCCTGCGCAGCGCGGACGCGGCCGGCGTCGCGGCGGTGATCGTGCCGCGCGACCGGGCGGCCGGCTTGACGCCGGTCGTTCGCAAGGTGGCGGCCGGCGCGGCCGACAACGTGCCTTTGATCGCCGTCGTGAACCTCGCGCGCACGCTGCGCGAGCTGAAGGAGCGTGGCCTCTGGCTCGTCGGCACCGCTGACGAGGCGCAACGGACGCTTTACGACGTCGACCTCACCGGACCCACGGTGCTCGTCATGGGGTCCGAAGGCGAAGGCATGCGGCGCCTCACGCGCGAAGCGTGCGACGAACTGGTCTCGATCCCGATGGCGGGCGCGGTCGAAAGCCTGAACGTCTCGGTCGCCACGGGCGTCGCGTTGTTCGAGGCCGTGCGGCAGCGCCGGGCGCTGCGACTAGGGGATAGCGGATAGGGGATAGGGGATAGGGGATAGCGGATAGCGGATAGCGGATAGAAGAGAAGGCGGCACTGCCGCCGCGGCGCCGATCGCGCCTCCGGCGCTATCCCCTATCCCCTATCCCCCTTGGCACTCAGCCGGTTCGTGGCGGCAGGTTCACGTCCGCCACCTTGCCCGCGTACTCCTTCTTCGGATCGCGGCCGAGCAGCAACTTCACTC
>DASUYI010000132.1:0-3792 GCA_036377475.1 Steroidobacteraceae bacterium
GCTGACTTCGCGAGACACCGAGTTGGCGCGACAGGTGTTCACCGGCCTCGAAGACTTCGTCGGGCACCGAGATCGCGATCTTCATACCGAAACGGTATCACTGCGGTATGACCACTGCAAGCCTGCCGCACCGCCAGTTCAGCGAGCGATCGCGCTGCCGGTGTGCGCGACGTCGTGCCGGGCGAAGTGACGTGCGAGGAACGCCTCGCCACACTCGAGCATGAAGTAGCGGAAGGCCTCGGCGGCCGGCGACAGCGTCTTGGCCAGGTTGTTGACGACGTGCCAGCGCCGCATCACGGGCAGGCCTTCGACTTCCGGCACGGCGATCAGGCCGTGGTCGAGCTCGAGTCCGAGCGTGTGCAGCGAGAGCAGCGACACCCCCATGCCCGCCATCACGGCCTGCTTGATCGACTCGTTGCTCGACATCTGCATCGCGGCGCGCATCGTGAGGTGGTGCGCGTGCAGGTACTCGTCGAGCGCGGCGCGCGTGCCGGAACCCGGTTCGCGCACGATGAACGATTCTTCCTGCAGCGCACGCGCCGGCACGCGTTCCATGCGCGTGAAGACGTGCTGCGGCGCGGTCACCAGCACGTGCGGGTGCATCGCGAACGGCTCGGCGCGCGTCGGCCAGCCTTGTGGCGGCCGACCCATGATCGCGAGCTCGGCGTCGCCCTGCTGCAGCAGCGCGACGATCTCGTCGCGGTTGTTGCAAACGTGCAGCCGCACCTCGATGCCCGGATGCTCGTCGCGAAACTGGGCCAGCAGTCGCGGCACGAAATACTTCGCCGTGCTGACCATCGCGACGTCGAGTGCGCCGGTCTTGAGCCCGCGGAACCGGGCCACGACGTCCTCGGCGTCGCGCATCGCCGCGAGCACCTTGCGGGTATAGGCGAGCAGGTACTCGCCGACCGTGGTCAGCGCGACCTTGCGGCTGGTGCGATCGAACAGCGGCAGTCCGACCTCGGCCTCGAGTTCCTTGACCTGCATCGAGACGGCCGGCGGCGACAGGTTCAGCTCCTCGGCCGCGCGCGCGAAGCTCAGGTGGCGTGCGACCGCGGCGAAGACACGTAACTGCCGCAGGGAGACGTTCTTCATGGGACGAAGTGTCCAGTATCTAGTGTTCGGCGGTGAGACGGAGGGACGCCCGTGCGGGCCACTGAGGCGCGCTCCGACCAACCGCTGGACACCGAACACCAGGCACTTTAGTAAGCAATGCTGAACTCACGGATAAGAATAAATGACTTCTTGTAAATGATCGAGGCTTCCAGAATCGGCCAAGCCCACCGTTTCCGAGACCCGCAAGCCATGGCCACCGCCGCAGCCCCGACCGCCGACCGGGTCGTCACCGACGCGAAAAAACGCTACGCCGCGGGCGTGCTGAAGTACCGCCAGATGGGGTACTGGGACCCGGACTACCAGCCGAAGGAAACCGACACGGTCTGCCTGTTCCGGATCACGCCGCAGGCGGGGGTCGACCCGATCGAGGCAGCCGCGGCCGTGGCCGGCGAATCGAGCACCGCGACCTGGACGGTCGTCTGGACCGACCGGCTCACCGCCTGCGACAGCTACCGCGCCAAGGCCTACCAGGTCGAGCCGGTGCCGAACGCCCCCGGGCAGTACTTCGCGTGGGTCGCGTACGACCTCTGCCTGTTCGAGGAAGGCTCGATCGCCAACATGACCGCGAGCCTGATCGGCAACGTCTTCAGCTTCAAGCCGCTCAAGGCCTGCCGGCTCGAGGACATCCGCATCCCGGTCGCGTACGTGAAGACGTTCAAGGGCCCGCCGACGGGGCTCGTCGTCGAGCGCGAACGGCTCGACAAGTTCGGCCGCCCGCTGCTCGGCGCCACGACCAAGCCCAAGCTCGGCCTGTCGGCGCGCAACTACGGTCGCGTGATCTACGAAGGCCTCAAGGGCGGTCTCGATTTCATGAAGGACGACGAGAACATCAACTCGCAACCCTTCATGCACTGGCGCGACCGCTTCCTCTACGTGATGGACGCCGTCAACAAGGCGAGCGCGGCGACCGGCGAAGTCAAGGGCTCGTACCTCAACGTCACCGCCGCGACGATGGAGGACATGTACGAACGCGCCGAATTCGCGAAGGAGCTCGGCTCGATCGTAGTCATGGTCGACCTCGTGATCGGCTGGACGGCGATCCAGTCGATGGCGAACTGGTGCCGCAGGCACGACATGATCCTGCACATGCACCGGGCCGGCCACGGCACTTACACGCGACAGAAGAACCACGGCGTGAGCTTCCGCGTGATCGCGAAGTGGCTGCGCCTCGCGGGCTGCGATCACCTGCACACCGGCACCGCGGTCGGCAAGCTCGAGGGCGACCCGCTCACCGTGCAGGGCTACTACAACGTCTGCCGCGACGCGTACACGAAGCAGGACCTGCCGCGCGGGCTCTTCTTCGACATGGACTGGGCGGACACGAAGAAGGTGATGCCGGTGGCGTCGGGCGGGATCCACGCCGGGCAGATGCACCAGCTGCTCGACCTCTTCGGCGACGACGTGATCCTGCAGTTCGGCGGCGGCACGATCGGGCACCCGGCCGGCATCCAGCCCGGCGCAGTCGCGAACCGCGTCGCGCTCGAGGCAATGGTCAAGGCGCGCAACGAAGGCCGGGACATCCGGGTCGAGGGCCCGGAGATCCTCCGGAAGGCCGCGACGTTCTGCACGCCGCTCAGGCAGGCGCTCAAGACCTGGGGCGAAGTCACCTTCGACTACGCCTCGACTGACACCTCCGACTACGCCCTCACGCCGACCGCGTCGACCTGAGTCGCGCGCACACCGAGCCAGGAGACACGACGACCATGATGACGAATCCCACCGGCCGCCTGACGCAGGGCCAGTTCAGCTTCCTGCCCGACCTCACCGACGCGGAGATCGCGCTGCAGGTCGGGTACGGGCTGCGCCGCGGCTACGCCTGGAGCGTCGAGTACACGGACGATCCGCACCCGCGCAACACGTACTGGGAAATGTACGGCCAGCCGATGTTCGACCTGGGCGACGCGGCCGGCGTGTTGATCGAGGTCAATGACTGTCGCGCGACGTTCCCGAATCATTACATCCGGCTGGTGGCGTTCGACTCGACGCGCGGCGTCGAGAGCATCGCGATGAGCTTCATCGTGAACCGGCCGGCGCACGAGCCGGGCTTCGGACTCGTGCGCCAGGAGGTGCACGGCCGCACGCAGCGCTACACGGTGCGTGGCTACGCCGCGGACAAGCCCGAAGGCGAGCGGTACTGAGGAGAGCCCGTGTATCGGATGCCGGGATTCAAGTCCGACACCTCTGCCGCTTCGGCAGGAGAGGTCGCGCACCGCGCGGGTGAGGACGCTCGAGCCGAGCGACGCTCACCTGCCGACGTCGGCGAGGGGGCCTGGGCCATCCTCGACGACCTCGAGCGCGAACTCGTCGGCCTCGCGCCCGTGAAATCGCGCATCCGCGACATCGCGGCACTGCTCGTGATCGATCGGTTGCGCGCCGACCGCGGCCTGCAGTCGCACGCGCCGAGCCTGCACATGTCGTTCACCGGCAACCCGGGCACCGGCAAGACGACCGTCGCGCTGCGCATGGCTGAGATCCTGCATCGCCTTGGCTATGTGCGCAAAGGTCACATGGTGGCGGTGACTCGCGACGACCTCGTCGGGCAGTACATCGGCCACACCGCACCGAAGACTCGTGAAGTGCTCAAGCGCGCGATGGGCGGAGTGCTGTTCATCGACGAGGCTTACTACCTCTATCGGCCCGAGAACGAGCGCGACTACGGCCAGGAGGCCATCGAGA
>DASUYI010000133.1:0-2841 GCA_036377475.1 Steroidobacteraceae bacterium
GACGACCCGCGCGACCCGCTGATCGACGAGTCGAACCGCCGTTACTCGGCGCTCGCGATGCTGCTGCGCGCGCGCTTCCTCGTCGACGTGGACTGCTGGACCGAAGTCCGTGGCCGGCCGATCAAGCCGGGCACGGTGTACCAGGCGATCCGCGGGCGGCTCGCGCAGATCGAGGAGACGCACGCATGAGCACCGCCACGCTTTGCCTCCAGCACCTGGCGGAGGACCGACACGCGCTCGAGGATTACCAGGGCGGCGTCCCGCGCTGGTGCAAGGGCTGCGGCGACAACGCGATCCTCACGGCGATGCAGCGTCTTTGCCGCGACGAGGGCCTGCGGCCCGAGAAGACGGTGTTCGTCTCCGGCATCGGCTGCTCGAGCCGGCTGCCGCACTACATGCGCACCTACGGGTTCCACGGCATCCACGGCCGCGCATTCCCGATCGCCGAGGGCATCAAGCTCGCGCGCCCGGACCTGCACGTGTTCGTGAACACCGGCGACGGCGACTGCTGCAGCATCGGCGCGGCGCACTGGATCCACGCGATCCGCTACAACATGAACATCACCGTGCTGCTGCACGACAACCACATCTACGGGCTGACCAAGAAGCAGGCCTCGCCGACGTCGCCGCTCGGCACCCGCAGCAACACGACGCCGCGTGGCTCGTACCTCGAGGCGATGAGCCCGCTCACGGTCACGCTCGGCGTGCAGAACGTCTCGTTCGTCGCCCAGGCCGTCGACTGGATCCCCGAGTCGCTGTTCCAGATCGTCACCGCGGCGTACCGGCACAAGGGCTTCTCGTTCGTGCGCATCCTGCAACGCTGCCCCGAGTTCGTCGGCAACATGTACGAGCCCTGGGTGCACGACCCGCAGCGCATGCTGTTGCTCACGCACGAGCACGGCCTGCGCGTCAGCCCGGCGCTTTCGAAGATCTATCGCAACCAGCAGGATCACGACCCGTCCGACATCCACCGGGCACGCGAGGTGGCTTCGAGCGAGGACCCGATCCCCGTCGGCATCCTGTACCGGAATCCCGCGGTGCCCTGCTACGAGGACCTGCGCGGCGCGGGCAGGCTGCGCACCGCGGACGACGTGCGACGGTCGCTCGAGGCTGAATTCGACAAGTTCACCGTATGGCCGCAATGACCATGGACACCCAGCTGCGTTCACAGGTCGTGTTCCACCTCGCCGGCCGTCGGGCCGATGCACGACGCCACGACGCCACCTTGCCCGACGGACTGCGCCCGGCGCTGCTGGCGCCGTACCGTCGCCTCGAGACGTTGCGTCACGACTTTCCGGTGCTGCTGTGCCCGGGCGGCGAGACGTACGCGGATTCCCTGTCTGCGGTCGTCGACGCTGCGCTGCGTGCCGCGGCGACTGCGGGCCCACCCGGCGAATCGATGCGCAAGCGTGCGCTGCAGGTCGAGCGCCACATCCGCTGCCGCGTGATGGGCGGAGCTTCGGGCTCGTTACGCGAGTCCTGGGACCAGGCGGTCGCAGAACTGGCGTCGGCCGCGGGTGACGCGGCGTTCGAACGCGAGATGGTGAAGGTGTCCGAGGCGCTGCCCGCGGACGGCGAAATCGTCGGCTGCGACGCCGCATTCCCGGGGCGCTTCGTGCGCCACGCCTGGACGGTCGTGCAGCAGGGCAAGGCGCGTCTCGCGCGGGCGAGGATCGACCGGCTCGTCGTGCGACTCGACGAGATCCTGCGAGCCGACGCGGCACGCTCGCCGGAGGCGCACACGCCGACGCGGTTGCGGGCCACGTTCGGCGAGGCCCACCGCAGCCTGTTCGACTTCGCGGCGATGTCGCGCCTGCTGCGCCACGCCGGTCCGCACGCCGGACTGCCGCCCTCGCGGCGCCGCCGGATCGTCGCCGTGCTGGACCTCCTGCGGTCGCAGCGTTTCTATCCGGGCGCGGACGGCGCGCCGGATCCGGCCGAGTTCGTCTTCGACAACACCGGGGCGGCGCTCGATGCGTTCCTCGCCCGGTGGCCCGCGATGGTGCAACTGCACAAGGCGCTGCTGGTGGCGAAACTCGAGGCCGAGGGCCAATACGTCGAGTCGCTGCACGATCCGATCTTCGCGGCAATCGACGAAACGTCCCTCACGGCAGCCGACCTGCAGTTCTTCCCCGATTTCCTCGTCTGCACGAATTCGGCGTCCGGCTCCAACGTCGCCCTGCTCGAGGCGCTCTCGACCGGCGTGCCGCTCAAGGTCATGGTGCAGGTCGGTGACCTGCTCGAACGGTCGGCCGCCGGGCTCGGGCGCTTCGCGTTCGGCCTGCGGGAAGCGCAACTCGCACAGGCGGCCATGAGCCTCGAGGGGGTCTTCGTCTTGCAGACCGCGGCCTCGAACCTGCTGCAGTCGCGCGAGACCGTGCAGCGCGGGTTGCGACACGCGGGCCCGAGCCTGTTCGCGATCTACGCGCCGCCCGCTGCGGCCGGCGACGCGCTCCCCGCCTATCTCGCCGCGGCCGCGGCCATGCAGTCCCGGGCATTTCCGGCGTACGTTCACGATCCGGACGCCGGACCCGACCTGGCGGCGCGGTTCTCCCTCGCGAACAATCCGCAGGCCGGCGAGGACTGGCCCGTCGAATCCCTGCAGTACGCAGATCCCGACCTGCAGTCGGCGACGGAACGCGTGGCCTTCACGTTCGCCGATTTCGCGCTCTGCGATCGCCGCTACGAGGCACACTTCTCCGTCGTCGCGCGCGCGGACTGGGACGCCAGCCAGGTCCCGGCCGCACAGTGGCTCGAGAGCCCTCCCGAGGACGCGTCGACGTCCGTACCGTACGTCCTCGCGGTGGACGACGCGGGCATGCTCTGCCGGGTCGTCGTCGA
>DASUYI010000134.1:0-4038 GCA_036377475.1 Steroidobacteraceae bacterium
GAGGCGCGCGTCCCGCGCCACCCTCCGCACCTCTCCCGCGGCGCGGGAGAGGTCGGCCGAAGGCCGGGTGAGAGCTCCGGCGCACGCGGTGCGCCTCTCACTATCCCCTAACCCCTATCCCCTATCCCCTCGTTCAAGTGACCGGAATCTCGATCGGCCCCTGCCCCGCCCGGTCCCGGCGTTCGCGGATCAGCTGGTCGAGACGTTCGATGAACCTGCGCTCGCTGACGCTCACGAGTTCGCCGCCGAGCCCCATCAGGTCGCCTTCGCGCGCGGCGCGTGCCACGCGGTTGGCGAGCGAGAGCACGAACTCGCCGTAATGCATGAGGTCTTCCGGGGTGCCGTGCGTGCCGAGCGCCTCGAGTGCGTGCCGTGTCGTCTCGAGCGCCTTCTCCTGCAGGTTCTGGGGCGTGCGGTGATGGTCCTCCAGCGTGTAGTACCAGCGCCGGATGTCGTCCTGCGCCCCCATGATGTGCACGCTGACCGCGATCTCGCTCACGAGCGGGTGCGTGCTGTTACCGGCATCGACGATGCCCTGCAGGCCCGCCGCGCGTTCGAGCATCTCGTCGAATGGGCTGCCGCCCGACGCGGACACGGCGATGACGACGTGGTGCGGCGTATTGCGCACGGCCTGCCACTGGATGGGCGTGAGTTTGTCTCGCGTCAGCATGGTTCTCCCTCGCTCCGGCGCGAGGCGAGTGCCGCGCCGGCTTCCCCTGGTTTTCGAGCGGTCGATGATACAGCCGCCGGGGCGGAGAATGTACATGACGGTTGAATGTACATGACCGACCGGCTGGCACAGCCGCTGCGGCTTCCCTGCGGCGCAAGGCTGCATAACCGGCTCGCCAAGGCGGCGATGACCGAGGGCGTGGCTGACGCGTGGCTGCGTGCGACGCCGCGTCACGAACGGCTGTATCGGTCGTGGAGCGACGGCGGCGCGGGCCTGCTGATCTCGGGCAACGTGCAGGTCGACCGATTCGACCTCGAACGCCCCGCCAATGTCGCCATCGACCGGTCGGAGCCGCGTACGTTCGACGCCGAGGCCCGCGCCGGGCTCGCTGCGTGGGCGCGCGCCGGCACGTCGGCAGGCAATCATTTCTGGGTGCAGCTCGCACACGCCGGCCGGCAGTCGCCCCGGTACGTGACCGGACGGCCGGTCGCGCCCTCGCCCGTGCAGCTGGATCTGCTGGGCAACTATGCGACTCCGCGGGCGCTGACCGAGGCCGAAATCCTCGACCTGATCGAACGTTTCGCGCACGCGGCCCGCGTGGTGCGCGAAACCGGATTCACGGGCGTGGAGGTGCACGGCGCGCACGGTTACCTGGTCAGTTCGTTCCTGTCGCCCGTCACGAACCGTCGCACGGACGCCTGGGGTGGATCGCTCGAGAACCGCGCGCGCTTCCTGCTCGAATGCGTCCGTGCGGTGCGGCGCGCGGTCGGCGCCGATTTTCCGGTGGCCGTGAAGCTCAATTCCGACGACTTCCGCACGGGCGGGTTCTCGCACGAGGATTGCCTGCAGGTCGTCCAGTGGCTGAATTCGGAGTCGATCGACCTGCTGGAGGTCTCCGGCGGCACGTACGAGCAGCCACGGCTGCTCGGCTTCGAGGGACGTGCAAAGGACGCCGTGCCGGTGCGCGCGAGCACGCGGGTGCGCGAGGCGTACTTCCTCGACTACGCGACCTCGATCCGGCGGATCGCCACGATGCCGCTCATGGTCACCGGCGGGTTCCGCAGTCGTACGGGCATGGAGACGGCGCTCGGCGCCGACGGCACGGGCGACTGCGACGTGATCGGCCTGGGACGACCGCTCTGCCGGCAGCCGGACTTCCCGCGCCGCCTGCTCGCGCGCGAGGTCGGGCGCATCGACGACCTCGACGCACACCTGCGGTTGCGCGAGCGTGGCTGGCTGTCGCCGCGCAGCCGCTGGTTGCCCGCCAAGGCGCTCAACGCGTTCGCGGCGCAGTCCTGGTACTACTGCCAACTGTTCCGGCTCGCCGACGGTCGGCCCGTCGACCGCGACTGCCGGCCGCTCGTGGCGCTGTGCGAGTACGTCGCTGCCGAACTGCGAGCAGCCCGCGCGACGCGCCGCGTCTATCCGCGGCGCTAGCGCGACCCCTACGGCACGTCCCGAATCGGTCCGGACAGCACGACAAAGCTCATTCCCAGGCGCGGCCGGCAGGTCGACCCGGTCGGGGCAGGTCCCGGGACCGTCCGCGACAGGGATGTCGCGGACGCAGCCCCCATGGACGGGTTCACGGCGTTCCCGGGGATCCTGATCGGATCGGGTCGGGTGCGTGCCGCACCCTACGAGTCGGGCCAATGCCGCAATAAGCGCTTCCTGCCCCGTATCGTCCGTCCCCGCTGACAGGATCATCATGGACGCCGCCGACGAGACCGCCCCACCGCGGCAAAAACGCCGGGCAGGCCGGTACTGACACAACGACGTACGGTATTGACCGTCCCGGTGCCTTTCCGCTGCCGCCCGGGGCGGTGCATCATTCCCCGGTCCTCCCGCCGCCCCTGGCAAGGTGCACGAATGAACATCCGCAAGCCGTTGCTCGCCGTCGCATCGTCGCTGGCCGTCGCTGCCTGTGCGACGAGCCCCACCGGGCGCAGCCAGTTGATGCTGGTGTCCGAACAGCAGGCGATCAGCGCCTCGCGCCAGGCTTACGCGCAGGAAATGGGCAAGTACAAGCAGCAAGGCAAGCTGGTCACCGACCCGCGGCTGCTCAACCGCATCGAAGTGATCTCCGAGCGGCTGGTGGGCCAGGCCGTCCGGATGCGCCCCGAGAGCGCCCAGTGGCAGTGGAGCGTGCAGGTCATCGACGACCCGAAGACCGTCAACGCCTGGTGCATGGCTGGCGGTCGCATGGCGATCTACACCGGGTTGATCCAGAAGATCGACCCGACCGACGATGAACTCGCGCAGGTCATGGGGCACGAGATCGCGCACGCACTCGCGAACCACACGGCCGAGCGTATGTCGATGGCACTCGCGAGCAATGCGGGGATCCTCGCCGCCGGCGTGCTGACCGACAACCCGGGCCAGTCGATGGCGGTCGCGGCGGCGGCGGCGCAACTCGCGATACAGCTGCCGAACAGCCGCACGTCCGAGAACGAGGCCGACCAGATCGGCATCGAACTCGCGGCCAAGGCGGGTTACGACCCGCGCGCCGCGATCACGCTCTGGCAGAAGATGGGCAAGGTCGGCGGCGGGGCACCGCCCGAGTTCCTGAGCACGCATCCGAGCGATGCCACGCGCCAGGAACGCCTCGGCAAGCTCGCACCGAAGATGTTGCCGCTTTACCAGTCCGGGGCGACGCGAGCGACGCACCCGGTGCGCATGGGGCCGGCGGCCGTCTGAACCCCGATGCCCGACGGTGACGCCACCGTGAAGGCAGGCCCGCAGCCTCCCGTCGCGGCGATCCGACCCCACGAGGTTCCCTCGCCGCACGGCTCGCGGATCGACGATTACTACTGGTTGCGCGACGACACGCGCACCTCCCCCGACGTGCTCGCCTACCTCAAGGCCGAGAACGAGTACCGCGACGCCGTGACGGCCGCGCTGCGGCCGCTGGAGGATGAGCTCTACCGCGAAATCGTCGGGCGCATCCTGCAGGACGACTCGAGCGTCCCGTACCGCGATCACGGCTGGTATTACTATCGCCGGTTCGAGACGGGCGACGAGTACCCGATCTTCGCGCGCCGCCCGGGCAGCCTCGAGTCGCCGGAGCAGGTGCTGATCGACCTGCGCGAGCAGGCGAGGGGACTCGAGTACTACGACATCGGCGCGCTCGAGGTCAGCGAGGACAACCGGCTGCTCGCGTACACCGAGGACACCGTCGGCCGGCGCCAGCACACGCTGCGCTTCAAGTCGCTCGAGACCGGCCGGCTGCTGCCCGACGCGATCCCGAACGTCGACGAGGCGATGGCCTGGGCGGCCGACAACCGCCGCGTCCTGTACGTCGAGAAGGACCCTGTCACGTTGCTCGGCCTGCGCGTGCGCGTGCACGTGCTCGGCACCGACCCGTCGCAGGA
>DASUYI010000135.1:0-5108 GCA_036377475.1 Steroidobacteraceae bacterium
GTCCGAGGCGGGCGTGCTCGACGTGCCGCCCGGGAACGTCGTGCGCAAGGGCCGTCTGCAGCCGGGCAGGATGTTCCTGGTCGACACCGCGCAGGGCCGCATCGTGGAGGACGAGGAGATCAAGCGCTCGCTCGCCACCGCCCGTCCCTATCGCGAGTGGCTCGACGAGCACCAGATCCACGTCGACGACCTGCCGCAGCCGCCCGAACTGCCGCAGCCCGACCCGGACTCGCTGCTGCAGCGCCAGATCGCGTTCGGGTACACGTTCGAGGACCAGCGCATCCTGCTGACGCCGATGGCGCGCGATGGCGTCGAGGCCGTGGGCTCGATGGGCAACGACACGCCGCTCGCGGTGCTCTCGAGCAAGCCCCGGCTGCTCTACGACTATTTCAAGCAGCTGTTCGCGCAGGTCACGAACCCGCCGATCGATTGCATCCGCGAGGAGATCGTCACCTCGGCCGAGACGCGCCTGGGCTCCGAGGGCAACCTGCTCAATCCGCAGCCGTCCGACTGCCGCCGGCTCGAGCTCAAGTGGCCGATCGTCACCAACGAGGAGTTCGCGCGGATCCGGCGCATGGACCTGCCGGGACTGCGCGTCGGCGTGCTGCCGATCCTGTTCCGCGTGAGTCGCGGCGAGAAGGGCCTCGTCAAGTCGATGGAGGAACTGCGGCTGATGGCGCGGCGCCTGATCGAGGAGGAAGAGGTCAACGTCATCGTGCTGAGCGACCGTGGCGTCAACAAGGACGTCGCGCCGATCCCGGCGCTGATGGCCGTCGCGGGCCTGCACCACTACCTGATCCGCGAGGGGCTCCGCACGCGCGCCAGCCTCGTGCTCGAGACCGGCGAGGCGCGCGAGGTGCACCACTTTGCGCTGCTGATCGGCTACGGCGTCAGCGCGATCAACCCGTACCTGGCCTTCGAGACCATCGACCAGATGATCAAGGAAGGCCTGCTCACCGGCATCGACCACAAGACGGCGTGCAAGAACTTCGTCAAGGCCGCCTCGAAGGGCGTCATCAAGGTGGCGTCGAAGATGGGCATCTCGTCGCTGCAAAGCTATCGCGGCGCGCAGGTGTTCGAGGCGATCGGCCTGCGGCAGGACGTGATCGACGAGTACTTCAGCTGGACGGCGTCGCGCGTCGGCGGCATCGGGACCGACGTGATCGCGCAGGAGGTGCTGCTGCGACACAACGCGGCGTTCCCGGAGCGACGCGGCCTCGCCGCAGTCACGCTGCCGGTCGGCGGGCAGTACCAGTGGCGCGCCGACGGCGAGCAGCACCTGTTCAACCCCGAGAGCATCCACCGGCTGCAGAAGGCCGTGCGCACGGGCAGCTACGAGACGTTCAAGGCGTATTCGTCGCTGGTCAACGACCAGGCGGCCAACCTCTGCACGCTGCGCGGCCTGCTCGAGTTCAAGGGCGCCGAACCGGTCCCGCTCGAGGAGGTCGAGACGGTCGAGAGCCTGATGAAGCGCTTCAAGACCGGCGCGATGAGCTACGGCTCGATCAGCAAGGAAGCGCACGAGACGCTCGCGATCGCGATGAATCGCATCGGCGGCAAGAGCAACACCGGCGAAGGCGGCGAGGATCCTGAGCGGTATCACTGGACCAACGAGCAGGGCGACTCGAAGAATTCCGCGATCAAGCAGGTCGCCTCGGGCCGCTTCGGCGTCACGAGCGAGTACCTGGTCAACGCGCAGGAACTGCAGATCAAGATGGCGCAGGGCGCGAAGCCCGGCGAGGGCGGCCAGCTGCCGGGCACCAAGGTGTACCCGTCGATCGCGAAAACGCGGCACACGACCGCGGGCGTGGGGCTGATCTCGCCGCCGCCGCACCACGACATCTACTCGATCGAGGACCTCGCGGAGCTGATCCACGACCTCAAGAACGCGAACCGGCGCGCGCGGATCAGCGTCAAGCTCGTCGCGGAAGTGGGCGTCGGTACGATCGCCGCGGGCGTCGCCAAGGCGCACGCCGACGTGGTGCTGATCAGCGGCTACGACGGCGGCACGGGCGCCTCGCCGCAGACCTCGATCACGCACGCCGGCCTGCCCTGGGAACTGGGTCTCGCCGAGGCGCACCAGACGCTCGTGCTCAACAACCTGCGCAGCCGCATCGCGGTCGAGACCGACGGCCAGTTGAAGACCGGTCGTGACGTCGCGATCGCCGCATTGCTGGGCGCCGAGGAGTTCGGGTTCGCAACCGCCCCACTCGTGGCGACGGGCTGCATCATGATGCGCGTCTGCCACTTGAACACGTGTCCGGCCGGCGTGGCGACGCAGGATCCGCGACTGCGCGAGAAGTTCAAGGGCAAGCCGGAACACGTCGTCAACTTCATGCGCTTCATCGCGCAGGAGTTGCGCGAGATCATGGCCGAGCTCGGTTTCCGCACGCTCGAGGACATGGTCGGACGGGTCGACAGGCTCGAGGCGCGCAAGGCCGTCGACCACTGGAAGGCGAAGGGGATCGACCTGTCGACGCTGCTCTATTCGCCGGAGGTCGACCCGGACTGGGGACGCTACTGCCAGGACGAGCAGGACCACGGGCTCGAGCGTTCGCTCGACGTCACGCACCTGCTCGATCTCTGCCGGCCTGCGATCGAGCGCGGCGAGGACGTCGTGGCGAACCTCGAGGTGCGCAACGTGCACCGCGTCGTCGGCACGATCGTGGGCTCCGAGATCACGTTGCGGCGCGGCGCGAAAGGCCTGCCCGAGGACACGATCCGCCTGCACTTCCGCGGCTCGGCGGGCCAGAGCTTCGGCGCATTCATCCCGCGCGGGTTGAGCCTGTCGCTCGAGGGCGATGCGAACGATTACGTCGGCAAGGGGCTGTCGGGCGGCAAGCTCGCGGTATTCCCGCCGGCCGGCTCGCACTTCACGGCCGAGGACAACATCATCGTCGGCAACGTCGCGCTGTACGGCGCGACGAGCGGCGAGGCCTACATCCGCGGCATGGCCGGCGAACGCTTCTGCGTACGCAACAGCGGTGCGGAGGCGGTGGTCGAGGCCGTGGGCGACCACGGCTGCGAGTACATGACCGGTGGCCGCGTGGTGGTGCTGGGCCCGACCGGACGCAATTTCGGCGCCGGCATGTCGGGCGGAATCGCCTACGTGCTCGACGAGTCGGGCGAATTCGGCTCGCGCGTCAACGCGCAGATGGTCAACCTCGAACGGCTGACCGACGCCAAGGAGATCACCGAAGTGCGCCGGATGATCGAGCGCCACCTCGCCCACACCTCGAGCGACCGTGCGCGGCTCGTGCTGGACGCCTGGGAGGAGACCGTGCCGAAGTTCGTCAAGGTCATCCCCAAGGACTACCAGCGCATGCTCGCGTGCATCGCGCGCGCCGAGGAGCAGGGGCTCGTCGGCGAGGAAGCGATCATGGTGGCGTTCGAACAGAACGCGCGCGACCTCGCGCGCGTCGGCGGCAACTGAGAAAACGACGATGGGAAAGCCAACCGGTTTCATCGAGTACCTGCGGGAAGTTCCGGTCGACCGCGCGCCACTCGAGCGCATCGGCGACTGGAACGAGTTCCACCCGCACCTCGAGGAGAAGCGCCTGCGCAACCAGGGCGCGCGCTGCATGGACTGCGGCGTCCCGTTCTGCAACACGGGCACGTTGATCAGCGGCATGGCCGCGGGCTGCCCGGTCCGCAACGTGATCCCCGAGTGGAACGACCTCGTCTATCGCGGGCTCTGGCGTGAAGCGCTCGAGCGACTGCACATGACGAACAACTTCCCGGAGTTCACGGGCCGCGTCTGCCCCGCGCCCTGCGAGGGGTCCTGCGTGCTCGGCATCGACGAGCCGCCGGTCACGATCAAGAACATCGAGGCCGCGATCATCGAGCGGGGCTGGGAGGAAGGCTGGGTCGTGCCGGAGCCGCCCGCGACCCGCACGGGCAAGAAGGTCGCCGTGATCGGGTCCGGTCCCGCGGGCCTCGCCGCGGCGCAGCAGCTCAATCGCGCCGGTCACCTGGTCACGGTGCTCGAGCGTGAGAATCGCCCGGGCGGGCTCCTCATGTACGGCATCCCGAACATGAAGCTCGACAAGCGCGCAGTGGTCGACCGCCGCCTCCGGCTGCTCGAGGCCGAGGGCATCAAGTTCCTCTGCAACGCGAACGTGGGCGACAACGTCGAGGCGCAGCTGCTGTTGCGCGACTTCGACGCGACCGTGATCTGTACCGGCGCGACGCAACCGCGGGATTTGGCCATCGAAGGCCGCGACCTGCGCGGCGTGCACTTCGCGATGGACTTTCTCACGGCGAGCACCCGCGCGCTGCTGAACGGGGGCGCCGACCACTCGCCGATCCACGCACGCGGCAAGGACGTCGTCGTGATCGGCGGCGGCGACACCGGCACCGACTGCGTCGGCACCTCGCTCCGCCAGGGTTGCCGCAGCCTCGTGCAGATCGAGATCCTGCCGCGACCCCCGCTCGAGCGTGGCGCCGACAATCCGTGGCCGGAGTGGCCCAAGGTCTACAAGCTGGACTACGGCCAGGAGGAAGCCGCCGCTCGCTTCGGCGACGACCCGCGCGTCTACCTGACCACGGTCAAGAAGTTCGTCGGCAACGCGCAGGGCCAGCTCGAGTCGATCGTCACGGTCGAGGTGCAGTGGGAGCGCAACGCGAAGGGCCAGCTGGTGCCGGTCGACGTGCCGGGCACCGAGCAGGTGCGCCCGGCACAGCTCGCACTGCTCGCGATGGGCTTCCTCGGCCCCGAGCAACCGCTGCTCCGGGACCTCGGACTCGAGTGCGACGCACGCAGCAACGTCCAGGCCGACTACGGCAGGTACGCGACGAGCCTCAAGGGCGTGTTCGCCGCGGGCGACTGCCGTCGCGGCCAGAGCCTCGTGGTCTGGGCGATCGACGAGGGGCGCGGCGCCGCCGCGGCGTGCGATCGATTCCTGATGGGCAAGTAGCCTCGCTGGGACGCGTGATCGTGCGGCAGTGCAGCGTGCCGCCCGGCGCCGCCTGTCCTACCCTGAGTCGCATGGGCAGGAGGTACGGCATCGACCGCCGCGAGGTCCTTAGGGGCGCGCTCGCGCTGCCGTTCGGCCTGCTGGCTGCCAAGGTCGCCGCGGCGCCGGCCTGCGGGCTGACGCCGGCGCAGA
>DASUYI010000136.1:0-5996 GCA_036377475.1 Steroidobacteraceae bacterium
TTCCGAGGCGCCCGGGGATTCCAGTATAGTGGCGCCGCGTTCGTGGCCAACCCCGCCACTGCTGGGGCCCAGATAAAACATACGGTCCCACGCCTGAATTGAGAATCCTGGTCAGCAACGACGACGGCTATCGCGCCGAGGGCCTGCAGCATCTCGTGGACGCGTTGTGCCCCCTCGCCGCGGTCACGGTCGTAGCCCCCGATCGAAATCGCAGCGGGGCGAGCAATTCGCTGACGCTCGACGTGCCTTTGCGCGTCCTCGAGTACGGCGAGCGCCGCTACTACGTCCAGAACGGCACACCCACGGACTGCGTGCACCTCGCCATTTCCGGCCTGTTTCCCGACGAAGTCGACCACGACATGGTCGTCTCCGGCATCAACGACGGGCCGAATCTGGGCGACGACGTGCTCTACTCGGGGACGGTCGCGGCCGCCGTCGAGGGCCGCTTCCTGGGGCTGCCGGCGATTGCCATCTCGCTGGTCCTGCGCGAAGGCCGCCACTTCGCGACCGCGGCGCGCGTCGCGAGTGAACTGATCATGCGCCTGCAGCGCTCGCCGCTGCACGCGTCGATGATCCTCAACGTCAACGTTCCGGACGTGCCGTACGAGCAACTGCGCGGCTACCAGTCGACGCGTCTCGGTCACCGGCACCGCTCCGAGCCCGTCGTCCCGGCGTCCGACCCGCGCGGCCGCCCGGTGTACTGGGTCGGACCGGCCGGCGAAGGCGCGGACGCCGGGGAAGGCACGGATTTCCAGGCCGTCGCGAACGGGTATGTTTCGGTGACGCCGCTGCAGGTGGACCTGACGCGGCACACGGCCCTCGATGAAATCGGCGAATGGTTGAGCGGGCGTCCCGAGTGATGGCGGATCCGACGCGGCACAGCGGCATCGGCATGACCTCGGCGCGCACGCGCGAGCGACTCATCGCGCGATTGCGCGAGCAGGGCATCACGAACCCCGAGGTGCTCGAGCGCATCCGCAGCGTCCCGCGGCACCTGTTCGTGGACGAAGCGCTCGCGAGTCGCGCCTACGAGGACACGGCCCTGCCGATCGGTCACGGCCAGACCATCTCGCAGCCCTACATCGTCGCGCGCATGACGCAGTCGCTGGTCGAGGCGAACAAGCCTCGCAAAGTGCTCGAGATCGGCACCGGCTGCGGCTACCAGAGCGCCGTGCTCGCGCCGCTGGTGACGACGCTGTACAGCATCGAGCGCATCGCGGCGCTGCAGCAGCGCGCGCGGAAGGTCCTGCGCGACCTGCGCATCGGCAACGTGCACATGAAGCACGGCGACGGGTTCGAAGGATGGGCCGCGTATGCGCCGTTCGACGGTATCATCGTCGCGGCGGCGTCGTACTCGGTGCCTCCGGCATTGATCGACCAGCTCGCCGACGGGGGCCGGCTCGTGATCCCGGTCGGCACCGATCGCGAGCAGCAGTTGTTGCGCATCACGCGCCGCGGTGAGCGCGTCGAGAAGGAAGTGCTGGGTCCAGTGACCTTCGTGCCGCTGTTGCAGGGCCTCGCCTGAGCCCGAGCCGCTCAGACGATCAGCGCCGCCGCGACGGCACGGCCCTCGGCGACCAGCACGTTGAAGGTCCGGCACGCGGCCGAGGTGTCCATGATTTCCACGCCGATCCGTTGCTCGTACAGTATCCGCAGCACGCGGGGGTCGGGGAATTGCTGACGCGAGCCGGTGCCGAGCAGCACGAGTTCCGGGCCGAGACCGAGCACCGGCTCGAGGTCTGCCGAGGTGAGCTCGAGCACCGAGGCGGGACGCCAGCCCTCGATCACGGTCGTGGCGGTGAGGATCACGCTGGACGTGTGGGTCTGCTCGCCGACGCGCAGCTCACCCGGGCCATAGCCACGGACGAAGTTCACGCCGCCGGGCGCATCGAGATGAAACTTCATCGCACCAACATACTGCATCGAACCTCCGCCGGGCACGAGCCCCCGGCGCACGCGCGATCGCCGTGACCGCGCGGCCCTCGGTTCGCGTCGCGCTGCCGTGGCTGCACGAGGCTATCGGCGAGGCGCGCGCGTCGGGCACGTTGCCCGCTATGGCGTCGTTCCGCTGGCTCGCGGGGCGTGGCAACACGACGCGTGCCCCCCAGGGAGGCGACTGGCGCGACTGGCTGCTCGCGGCGGTCGACCCGGCGGCGCACGGCGAATTGCGACGCTGGCCGGCCGGCCCGTGCCTCGCCGCGGCGGCGGGGGTCGGCGTCGGCACCGCGCAGGCGTGGGCCGTCGCGCAGCCCGTGCATCTCGCACCGGGACTCGACCACGTGCGAATCGGGCCCCTGGCCGACGCGATGCCGACGGCCGCCGAGGCGGAGCAACTGGCCGCGACGGTGCGTGCGCATTTCGCCGGTGACGTGTTCGACCTGGTCGATTTCGTCGACGGCGCCTGGCTCGTGCGCTGCGTCGAGCCGATCGATTGCGTCACCCACGACCCCGCCGCGCTGGTCGGACACGACATCCACGATTACCTGCCGGCGGGCCCCGACGGCACGCGCATGCGCAGTCGGATGAACGAGATCCAGATGGTGCTGCACGAACATCCCGTCAACGAGCGGCGGACGAACACGCGTGCGACCGCGATCAATGCGCTCTGGCTCTGGGGGTTCGGCCCGCTCGACGCGGCGCCCGTGGGGCTGCCGGCGACCGCTCGCTGGGTGTTGCGGGCCGACGACCTCTGGCTGCGCACGTTCTGGCGCGTGCACGGCGGGGCCGAGCGGCCGCTCGGCGCGGCCGGCACCGAGGACGGGAACGCACTGATCGCGATGACCCAGCGCCCGACGACCGAGCCGGCCGAAGCGTTGGCCGAGGTCGACTCGAGCCTGCTCGCACGGCTCTGTCGCTCGGTCCAGGCAGGCGCCCTGCACGCGCTCGAGCTGCATGACGGCGCTCGGGTGCATGCGCTCGATCGTCGGTCGCGACTGCGGATCTGGCGTCGGCCGGCCGCGACGGCGAGTCTCTGAGTGTCGGTACCCCGGCGCATCCTCCGCCGCGACCTGCGGGCGGACCTGCAGGCCGGGCTGCCTGCCTCGTTGCATCCCGTGCTGCGGCGCGTGTACGGCGCGCGGGCCGTCGCGGACGCAGACGACCTCGCGCTGCGGCTCGACCAGTTGCTGCCGGTGAGCTCGCTCGCCGGCGTCGAGCAGGCGGCCGAGCTGCTGCTCGCGGCGCATCGCCAGCGCGCGCGGGTGCTGGTCGTCGGTGACTTCGACGCCGACGGCGCGACCAGCACGGCGCTCGTGATCCGCCAGCTGCGCGTGCTCGGTTTCGAACGACCCGATTTCCTGGTGCCGGACCGGTTCCGCTTCGGCTACGGGCTCACGCCCGAGATCGTGCGCGTGGCGGCGGAGCGGCAACCCGACCTGATAATGACCGTGGACAACGGCATCTCCTCGATCGAAGGCGTGGTCGAGGCGCGCCGGCTCGGGATCGACGTGCTCGTGACGGATCATCACCTGCCCGGGCGTTCGCTGCCGCCCGCTGCCTGCATCGTCAATCCGAACGCGCCCGGCACGGCGTTCGCATCGAAGGCCCTCGCCGGCGTGGGCGTCGCGTTCTACGTCATGGCCGCGCTGACGCACGCAATGCGCAGGGCAGGAGCGCTGCCCGACGGCCGCGACACGAGCCCGGCGCAGTGGCTCGACCTCGTCGCCCTCGGCACGGTGGCCGACGTGGTGCCGCTCGACCTCAACAATCGCGTGCTCGTCGCGCAGGGCCTGCAGCGCATCCGCCGAGGTCGCTGCGTCCCGGGCCTGCGCGCGCTGCTCGAAACCGCCGGTCGCGGGCTCGCGGGCGTGACGGGCCAGGAACTCGGTTTCCAGGCCGGGCCTCGGCTCAATGCGGCGGGGCGGCTCGACGACATGACGCGCGGCATCCGCTGCCTGCTCACGGACGATCCGGTCGAGGCGCGGGAGCTGGCGACAGGACTGGCACAGCTCAACGCCGACCGGCGCGAACTCGAGGCCAGGATGCAGCTCGAGGCGCTGGCGCACGTCGATGCACGCGTGGCGTCGCTCGAGGGTCACGTACCCGCGGGCGTCTGCCTCTACGACGCGAGCTGGCACCAGGGCGTGATCGGGCTCGTCGCGTCGCGCGTCAAGGAGCGACTGCACCGGCCGGTCGTCGCGTTCGCGCCGGCCGACCCCGGCTGGATCAAGGGCTCCGCGCGGTCGGTGCCGGGCGTCCACGTCCGCGACGTGCTCGATGCGGTCGCGACGAAGCATCCCGGGCTGCTCGACAAGTTCGGCGGCCACGCGATGGCGGCCGGCATGACGTTGCGCGAGGATTGCCTGCCGTCGTTCGAGGCCGCGTTCGCGAGCGAGGTCGAACGCTGGGTCGACGAGGACACGCTGGCCGGTCACCTGCACACCGACGGCGAACTCATGCCGGGCGAGTTCAGCCTCGACACCGCGACGGCGTTGCGCGAGGGCGGGCCCTGGGGCGCCGGCTTTCCCGAGCCCGCGTTCGACGGCCACTTCGGCGTGGTCGATGCGCGCGTCGTGGGCGGTCGGCATCTGAAGCTGAAGCTGCGCTGCACGTCGGGCGAACTCGTCGACGCGATCGCGTTTCGACACTTCGACGAGGCGCACGCGCGGGAGGTGCGTCCCCAGGACCGGGTCGAACTCGTCTATCGGACCGCGGTGGACGAGTATTCCGGCGTGGCGAAGCTGCAACTGATCACCGAGTACGTCGGACCGCTCTGAATCGTCGCCAGAACACCGACCGGCGGACGCGATCGTGCGGGGCTCGCGCCCGTCGGCAGGCCACCCGCTCGCGCAGCGAGTGCCGGCTCCGGAATGCTAAACTTCGCAGTTCCACCCACCGCCACGACCCGAACCCCGCCGCATGGAAATCAACCCGATCCGCCGCCAAGTCGACGACCTCACGCAGCGCACCGACGCGCTGAGGGGGTACCTTTGACTACGAAGGCAAGCGCGAGCGGTTGACGGAGGTACTGCGCGAGCTCGAGGACCCGGCGGTCTGGCAGAACCCCGAGCGTGCCCAGGAACTCGGTCGCGAGCGCACCAGGCTCGACGGCGTGGTCGCGACGCTCGACAAGCTGGGCGAAGGGCTGTCGGAGGCGCGTGAGTTGCTCGACCTGGCCGAGGCCGAACAGGACGCGAGCACGGCGAGCGCCGTCGAGCACGATCTCGAGCGGATCGACCGGGACGTCAAGAAGCTCGAGTTCAAGCGCATGTTCCCCGGCGAAATGGACGCGCACAACGCGTTCCTCGACATCCAGGCCGGCGCGGGCGGGACCGAGGCGCAGGACTGGGCGCAGATGCTGCTGCGCATGTACCTGCGCTGGGGCGACAAGAACGGCTTCAAGACCGAGGTGATCGACCAGAGCGACGGCGAGGTCGCCGGCATCAAGAGTGCGTCGATCCGCTTCGAGGGCGAGTACGCCTACGGCTGGCTGCGGACCGAGACCGGCGTGCACCGCCTGGTGCGCAAGAGCCCGTTCGACTCGAATGCGCGCCGTCACACCTCGTTCGCGTCCGTGTTCCTCTCGCCCGAGGTCGACGACGACATCGACATCGACATCAACCCGGCGGACCTCGAGACGGACGTGTACCGGTCGAGCGGCGCCGGCGGCCAGCACGTGAACAAGACCGAGTCGGCGGTGCGCATCCGCCACGTGCCCTCCGGCATCGTCGTCGCGTGCCAGAGCGAACGGAGCCAGCACAAGAACCGCTCGACCGCGATGAAGATGCTCAAGGCCAAGCTCTACGAGCTCGAGGTCAACAAGCGCAATGCGGCCGCGAAGGTGCTCGAGGATTCGAAGTCGGACGTGAGCTGGGGCAACCAGATCCGCTCGTACGTGCTCGACCAGTCCCGCATCAAGGACCTGCGCACCGGGATCGAGATCGGCAACACGACGGCCGTGCTCGACGGCGACCTGAACCCGTTCCTGGAAGAAAGCCTGAAGCAGGGGCTGTAATGAAACCAAGCGGATAGCGGATAGCGGATAGCGGATAGTCGGA
>DASUYI010000137.1:0-5061 GCA_036377475.1 Steroidobacteraceae bacterium
GACGTTGGAGTCGTCGACGATGAGCAGCTTGAGCGGACGGGCGAGCTCGCGGGCGGCGGTTGACATGCGGGTGTCCGTGCGGGCAGTGACGTCAACCGGCCGCCGCAACCTGCCCGGCCTGTGCGGCGGGCAGCACGATGCGGAACCGCGTGTATTTGCCGTTGGCGGTCGCCACACCGACCTTGCCGCCGAGCTCCTGCACGGTGCGCCGGACGAGATCGAGGCCCACGCCACGTCCGGCGTCGCGGTCACGACCTTCGTGAGTGGAAAAGCCCGGCCTGAACAGCAGCGCGAGCACCGCCTTGGAATCGAGCGCTTCGCCCTGCTCCGCCGCGACGAGGCGTCGCGCCACCGCCGCTGACCGGACCCGACGCTCGTCGATGCCGCCGCCGTCGTCCTGGAACAGCAGCTCGAAGCCCGTCGCGCCCTGCTTGAACTGCAGCTCGAGCAGGCCCGTCGCTTCCTTGCCGGCAGCCCGGCGAGCCTCGGCGGATTCGATGCCGTGCACCACCGCGTTGCGGACGAACTGGATCGTGATGTCGCGCACCGCCTTGGCGTACTCGTTGGGAACGTTCTCCAGACCGACCGCGGCCAGTCGGATGCTCTTGCCGTGATCCGCCGCGATGCGCTGCGCCAGCTTGTCCAGCGCTGCTTCGGACAGCAACGGAGCGGCGGGCTGGTTCTCGAGCACGCTGGCCGTGCGCAGTCCGTCGAGTCGCGTGACCAGTTCGCGGACCGAGTTCAGGTGGGTGAAGAGGTCGTCGAGGCGCACGACCAGCGGCAGGAAATCGTCGCCGGACAAGGTCGGGCGCTGGCGTGTGTCGGTGAGCAGATCCTCGTAGTCGTGCGCCCGGGCTTCCAGCGTCGCGATTCCCAGCGCCGCGGCCTCTCCCTTGATGCGGTGGACCTCGCGGAACAACTGGTCGATCTTGTCGCGGAACTCCCGATCGCTGCGCGCTGGCACCTTCAGGACCGCGTTGACGTGCCCGAGCGTCGCCGTGGCGTCGTCGAGGAACGAGAGGACCTGCCCGGGGTCCGCCTGCAGGATGCCGACGAGCATGTCGAGTTGCGTCTGCGCGCTGGCCTGCGATTCCTTGAGCTCGCGCGCGAGCAGCACGCGCGACGTCACGTCGTTGACGGTCACGAGGACGTGCCGCGTGGTTTGCCCGTCGCGAACCCGGTGGAACTCGAAGTCGAGGTACTTGACGTCGTGCCGGCCGTCGCCTCGGTCGATCTGCACCTCGACCTCGGACAGCGGGTTGATGCTGCGAATCAGGTTCTCGTTCGCGCGTTCGCCCCACAGGAGCTTGACGTACTTGTTCGCGGTCGCGAGCGCCTTCTCAGGTACGAGCGGCCGCAGCAGCTCCTCGAAGGTCAGGCCGTCGAAGCGCTCGCGTCCCAGCAATGCCGTGAGGGCTGCCGAGTGCGCCTTGCCGACGCGGAAATCGGCATCGATCAGGAACAATCCGTCCTTCACGGTGGCGAGGATGTCGCGTGTCTGGTTCTTTGCGTCGAGCGCGGCCCGTTCGTGGCGCGCCTTGAGCCACTGCACGTACGCGAGCAGGGCCACCAGCACGCAGGCGAAGACGACGCCCACGATCATCAGCACGCGGAGCCTTGCGGAGCTGTCGGCGACGTCGCGCTGCAGCCGGGAGCCGATCGTCGACATTGCCCCGGTCAGCTTCGGGGTGCCGGTCCGGCCGAACGCCAGCGCGACACGGGTGTCCGCGAGCAGCTTGCGGCCGCCTGCGTTCATCTCGGTGCCGGCGGAGTCGGTGTCGCGATACGGCAGGCCGTCGAACGATGCAACGGGCGCCAGGAGTTTCCGGTAGTGCGACCACGTCGCGCGGGCCGTGCGCAGCTCGGCCGTACTGCCGGCCGCGGACTGCTCGAGTTGTTTCAGCGCGCGGTCGAAACTGTCGACGGACCGATCCAGGTCCGAAAGCGCGTCGCCCACGTACGTTCCTGCACCCAGCCGGTCGCGGACCGAGCCGAGCGAGTTAGCGATGGCGTCGGGTCGGCCTTGATGCTCGCTTGCCAGCTTCAGCGCTTCCGTATTCGCCGCGAGTTCGTCGGCGAGCCGGTAGGCGGGAAACAACACGGCACCGATGAACGTGACCAGCAGCGCCAGGAAGCCGAGGGTGGCGGCGCCCTCGCGTAGCCGCGCGAGATATCCGTCCCGTTTCACTTCTTCATGTCCTCTGGCCGGAATGCGATGTCGACGGTGGCCGTCGCCTCGACGCCCGAATCTTTCGCGCCGATCGCCTTGAACCGCCATTTGCGTGCGGCCGCGACCGCGACGGCGTCGAAAATCTCCGGCGGGTCCGACTGCACGACGACCGCGTCGGCGACCCGGCCTTCCGCATCCACGGTGATGCGCACGCGCACATCGCCACGGACGCCCTTCTTGAGCGCGCCCGCCGGATACTCCGGCGCAACGTATCGCGTGCGGCTCAGTCGCGGCGTCGGCTGCGTTCCGGGCTGTCCCGCCGTCGTGCCGGCCGCGGCAATGTCGCGCTCGAGCGCCGCAACGGTCTCCAGGTTGGTGGCCAGTTGGCGGGCGGCAGCCGCGTGCGCTCGCGCGACGTCGAGTCGCTTCTCCTCGAGCGCCTTGCGTCCCTGCTCCAGCAACTTCGCGGACAGTGCCCGCTCGCCCGTCGCGACCGCGCTCGACGACGGATCCATCGTTCGCAACGCTCCGAGGTGAAAGACCGCGCTGTCGCCGGCAGGCTCGAGCAGCTTGTTGTCGGCGATGCGATTCTGGACCAACTGGGCTATCCGGGCGGCCTCCTGTCTGGAGTCTGCGACGATCGCGCGCGCGCTCACGTCGCGATGAACCGCGGAGATTTCCGTGGCCGTCACGCCCAGCGCGCGCGCCTCCGCCTTCCAGCGATCCGCCTCGGTGCGCTGCGCCTTCGCGATCGCGTCCCGCAGCTTGCCCAGGTACGCCTGTTGCAGCTCCGTCGTCGCGAGGTCCGCACGCTGGTGGTGTGTCGCGCCCGGGAGCCGCCGCAACAGGCCGAGGTAGTGCTTCGCACTGTCGTTGGCGGGGTCGACCAGCCGCCCCTGCCGGATCCGCTGCGAGACGAGCGTTGCGAGTTGCCCGGCGCGCGCATCGCTCTGCTGCCGGTCCAGTTCGGTCTGCCACCGGGCGATGCCGTCGGGCGGCAGAGCTCCGGTTTTCGCGGCCTGCTGCAGCAGCTCGCGGGCGCGCTCGAGGTCGACGTTATCCAGTGCCTTGGAGATGCGCGCCTCGAGGATGGTGGTTTCGTACTGCACGGTCGCCGGATCGTCCGGCCGTATCGAACGCAGCTGCGCGAGCGTCCGACTCGCCTCGTCGTAGCGACGGTCCGCGAGCGCCGAGCGGACGCGCTCGTGCAGCACCGCTGCGATGCGGCTCAGTCCCTCCCTGGCTTCGCCATTGCCCGGATCCTGCGCGAGCACCGACCGGTAGAAAGTGAGGGCGTTCTGGCCTTCGGGATCGGTGTAGCGCCGCGCGCGCATGGCCGCGCGCGCCGAGTCGAGCAACTCGTCGACGGAGCCTGCCTGCAGCGTCTCGAGTTCGACCTCGGCCGGCGGGTTCGCGGACGCGTCGAGCGGAACAGGCTGCGGAGCGGACCGATCGTCGGTCACGGTCAGGGATTCGAAGAGCCAGAACCCGGCGATCGCGACCACGCACGACAGCGCCAGCGCTGCAGCGATGACTTTCGTCCTGATGCCCGCGACGACCGCTCGTCGCGTCGCCGGTGCTGCCCGACGCGGTCGCTCGTGTTGCACCGCCGTTTGTTCGTCGGTTTCGACGACCGGCATCGGCGCGGCGTCCGGCGCCGGCACGGGGTCGACGGACGGGGGCGGCGGAGTCGCGAGCAGCGCATGGCGAGCGAGTGACTCCTCGCGCGCACCACCGAGGACAGCCGCCGCTTGCGGCTGCACGACGGGAATGGTCAATACGGCGAAGGCGGCGGACCCACGAACGGCCCGGGCGACGTCGTCGCTGGCCTCGGCCGGCGCGAAGATCACGACGACGCGGGTACCCTCCGCCGACTGCAGGTCCTCGACGACCCGCGCGAGGTCGTCGTACCCACGCGCGTCGAGCAGCAGCACGCACGGGTGCTGCGGCGACACGATCCCGCGCGCTTCGGCGGGAGTTTCGGCGTGTCGAATGATCGACTCGCCATCCAGCGCCTGCCCGATCTGCTCCAGCAGGGCGTCGTCGCCGGTGATTGCGACGACTTCGACGCGCGGCGGGCGCGGGAGCTTCGCCCGTCCGCGGTCGTTCGCATGCATCGAATGCTCGTGAGCGGGCGCGGGAATCGCGGCCAAGGGGCGCCTCCTGGGTCGATCGGCCAAACTGACGTACGTCGCTGCTGCTGCGATCAGCTCGGGTCGGAATCTCTCAGAATGGCGCGCCGCAAACGCGAAACAGCGTCACAGAATGGGCGCGGTTCGCCGCGCCCCGCCGATGGACGCGGCACGTTATGAAAAGCGATCCGACGACTCCGGCGTCGGCAGGCATCGCTGGCCGTTACGATCGGAAAACGGTGTTTCGCGAGGACCGGGCCGATATTATGTCCAACGCCGGCCGGTGCCTCCGCGTGGCGCGGACGCCGGCGAACGATCAGCCACGAACCACGGAGCAAACATCCATGAAAAAGATGTCTTTCGTTTCGGCATTGATCGCCGCTTCCATCGGCCTTGCCGGATCGGCGCAGGCGCAATCCACCACGGTGGGCTCCTGCAGCGACGTGCGCTGGAGACCGGACATCCTTGCGAAGTATCCCGACATCCCCAAGTCGTGTGTCGGCGTCGTCGAGCGCGACGGCAGGCGCTACGTCAAGTTGTCCGGCAAGGTCACCGAGAAGAAGAGCGATTCGGTGATGGTGCTGCTCGACCACACGAAGACGCACATGCTCTGGCAGCCCATGACCGGCGACATGGTGTCGATCGAGGGCAAGGACGTCCCGGCCATGAGCGTGATGAAGGACCAGAAGCTCCGGTTCTACTTGCCGGAGGGTCAGGTCGCGACCAAGTAGCTCGTCCGGAAAGCGCTCACGCCACCGT
>DASUYI010000138.1:0-2798 GCA_036377475.1 Steroidobacteraceae bacterium
GATCGATGAGCGTTCACGCACGCGCGGCATTCTGGCAGATTGCCACCGGGCGACCGGCGGGGAGTCTGGCGCGATTGGACAAGACCACCCACAACGCAGCGGCCGCGGCGGCCGAACGGCGCGCGGCCGCGATCATCGCCGTGGTCGCGCAGATCCCGCGCGGGCGCGTGACCACCTACGGCAGCGTCGCGGCGCGCGCCGGCTTGCCTCGCCAGGCCCGGCTGGTCGGCAAGGTGCTCGCGTCGCTGCCGCCGCGCAGCAAGGTGCCGTGGCAGCGCGTCGTGGCCGCCGGCGGTCGCATCGCGTTTCCCGACGGCTCGCCTTCGCGCGCACGGCAGGTCCGGCTGTTGCGAGCCGAGGGCATCGACGCGACGCGCGGGCGGGTCGACCTCAAGCGCCACGGCTGGGGCGCGCCGGACGGCGGGGACCTCGACCGCTGGCTCTGGTCGCGCGACGGTGAATGAGACGTGCGGCGCGATCGGCGTCGGCGCGGCAGGCTAAGATGCACGGGCACCCTCCTGGAGTGGTCGGCCGATGACCGAGCGTTTCGTCGTTTTTTCGCACGGCAAGGACAGCGAGCCGTGGGGCAACAAGATTGCCGCCATGGCCGAGATCGCGCGGGAAGAGGGCTTCAACGTCGAGTCGGTCGACTACCGCGGCATCGACGATCCGCAGGCGCGCGTCACGCGGCTGCTCGCCTTCTGCAAGGACTTGCGCGGCTCCCTCGTGCTGGTCGGGTCGAGCATGGGCGGCTATGTCTCGGTGGCCGGCTCGTCGCTGCTGCAGGCGCGCGGCATGTTCCTGCTCGCGCCGGCGCTCTACATGCCGGGCTACGAGAAGATCAGCCCGCGGCCGGCGCACTGCCCGACCACGATCATCCACGGCTGGCGCGACGAAGTGATCCCGGTCGACAACAGCTTCCGCTTCGCACGCGAGCAGAAGGCGACGCTGCACGTGGTCGACTCCGACCACCGGCTGCTCGACCAGATCCGCGCGATCAATCACTACTTCGCGTATTTCCTGTTCCAGATCGACGAGTTCCTCTAGGCGGTGACCGTCCACGGGTCGCCGCGACCCGGCCTCACGGGGCACACGGATGCAACGACGAATCGTGACCCGGGTTGCGCAGGCCGCGGCATGGATCGGTGCGGCGATGCTGGCCACGCCGACCCGGGCCGATTCGGTGAACAACGCGACCCGGACCGTGGTCGAACTCGCGCGCGGCGTGTATTCGATCCGGCACGCCGATGCCCCGGACGCCTTTCCGCAGGGCAACACGACGGTCGTCATCGGCGAGCGCGACGTCCTCGTCGTCGATTCGTGCTACCTGCCGTCCTCGGCACGCGAGGACATCGCGCAGATCCGCACCTGGACCTCCAAGCCGGTGCGCTACCTCGTCAACACGCACTGGCACTTCGACCACACCATGGGCAACGGCGTGTACTGGGCGACGTTCCCGGGGCTCGACATCGTCGCCCACGCGGAGACCGCGCGCCGGTCGCGCGACTACAACCCCGGCTGGTTCGCGCGCTTCCCGCGCCGCGCCGACCTGTTTCGCAAGGCGCTCGCCGAGGGCAAGGACCCGGACGGCAACGTGCTGACCGAGGTCGAGAAACGCGAATACGCCGACGCGCTCCGCGGGCTTGCGCCCGTGCAGGCGGAGTTCTCGACATTGACGGACCGTACCGCGAACGTGACGTTCGAGCACTCGCTGACACTCGACCTCGGCGGTCGTGAAGTCCAGTTGCGGTTTCTCGGCCGGGGCAACACGGCCGGTGACGCGATCGTGTACCTGCCGCGCGAGCGGATCGTCGTGACGGGCGACCTCGTCGTGCACCCGGTACCGTACATGTTCAGCGGGTTCCCATCCGAGCTGGTCCGGACGCTGCGCGCACTGGACGGCCTCGACTACGACGTGCTCGTGCCCGGTCACGGTGAAGTGCTGCGCGGGCCCCGGGCGCACGAGTACGTCGACGCGCTGGCCGATTTCACGGCCGCCGTGATCGACGCGGTCGAGCAGCAGGTCGCCGTGATCGGCAGTGGCCTGCGCAACCTCGAGCCGGTCCGCGAGGCGGTGCAGAAGACGTTCGACGTCGCGCGGTGGCGGGACCGGTTTGCGGGCGCCGACCCGGCCAATCGCGATTTCTTCGACACGACCTACGCCGGGCTGATCGGCGCCGCGCACGCGGAAATCTGGGGCAAATAGGAAGTGGTCAGTGGCTTGTGATCAGTGGCCAGCAGGAAGCGGCTGCGCCCCAGCTCTCCTCTTGCCGGCTACTAGCCACCAACCACTGGCCACTACTTCTTCTCCCGGATCGCGCGCGCGGCCATCGCGTCGATCCGCGCCGGCGCGAGCAGCTTGAGCCAGCGCGCCAGCTTGCCGCGCGCGGACGTCACGAGCAGACGCTCACGACGCTCGATCGCGTCGATCATCAGGCGCGCGCATTCCTCGGCCGACATGATCCGCGACTTCGCCATGGGGTTGTCGCCGAGCGGCGTGCCGTCGCGACCGAGCGCGCGCTTGTGGATCTCGGAGACGACGAAATCGGGGCAGATCACCGTCACGGACACGCCGTCTGCGGCGAGTTCGACGCGCAACGAGTCGAAAAACCCGATCACCGCGTGCTTGGCCGCCGAATAGCCGGTGCGTGTCGGGACCCCGATCAGGCCCGCCATGCTCGACACTGCGACGATTCGACCCTTCGCACGTTTGAGGTGCGGCAACGCGTGGAACGTCGGGTAGACGCTGCCCAGGTAGTTGAGCCGGATCAGCCGGTCGAAGATCGAGAGGTCCCGGA
>DASUYI010000139.1:0-2842 GCA_036377475.1 Steroidobacteraceae bacterium
TGGCGGGACTGCCGGGCACGCCGCGGTTGCGCGACCTGCACGTGTGGCGGGTCGGCCGGGGCAAGTACGCGTGCATCGTCAGCCTCGGCGCCGAAAACGGACTGCAGGCGGAGGCGGTGCGGGAAGCGTTGCAGGTGCACGAGGAACTCGTGCACGTGACGGTCGAGATCGAGCGCGACCGGTGACGTCGCTCAGGCCGTCAGCGACTGTCTGCTTCGGCTGCCTTTTTCTGCGTGCAGTAGAACAGATAGACGACCCGTGCGACCACGAAGCCCGTGCCGACCAGAACCAGTTCGTTGATGCCCATCGCTAAGCGCTCCACCCACCCATCGTCGCGTCGATCACCGTGCGGGCGGGCCTCGCCCTTGCATCGCTGCTAGGCTAGCGCCGCGATTCCGCAGCGCGCCCCCGGATACATCCGCAATGGGGAGGAATCTAGCGCTGGGCCGTGCGCTGCGCCGGGACCTGCGTCTCAATCCACCGATCGACCCGGGACTCGAGCACAGCGAGCGGCATCGCGCCGGCGCCGAGCAGCAGGTCGTGGAACGCTCGAAGATCGAACCGCTCGCCGAGACGCCGGCTCGCGCGTTCCCGCAACTCGACGAACTTGAGTTCACCGATCTTGTACGCGAGCGCCTGGCCCGGCCAGGCGATGTAGCGGTCCGTTTCGAATTCGATCTCGGTCGCGGCCAGTGCGCTGTTCTCCTGCAGGCAGCTCATCGCGCGCTCGCGCGACCACCCCATCACGTGCATGCCGGTGTCGACGACGAGCCGGCACGCGCGCCAGATCTCGAGCGACAGCCGTCCGAACTGCTCGTACGGGTCGCGGTAGATGCCCATTTCCTCGCCGAGCCGCTCGGCATAGAGCGCCCAGCCCTCGACGTAAGCGGTCACGTCGTCGGCACGGCGGAACTCCGGCAGGTCCTCGAGCTCCTGCCCCAACGCGATCTGCAGGTGATGACCCGGCACGCCCTCGTGGAGCACCCAGGCAGGAATGCCGAACGTCGGCATCTTCTCCGCCATCCAGGGCTTGTAGACGACCATGCCGGCGACGCCCTGCTCGGGGCTGCCCGACAGGTACCCGTTGGCGCTGCTCTCGAGGCCCTCGGGAATCGCCTGCACGCCGTAGGTCAGGCGCGGCAGCACCCCGAAATAGCGTGGCAGCAGGAAGTCCGCGCGCTTGGCGACCTCGCTGCAGCGTTGCCCGTACTCCGCACCATCGACGTAGAAGCGCGTGTCCTTGCGGACCGACGCGAGGAAGTCCTGGAACGAGCCGCGGAACCCCGTCGCCGCGATCGTCTCGTCCATGCGTGCACGGATCCGCGCGACTTCCTGCAAGCCGAGCGCGTGGATCTGCTCCGGCGTCATCGAAGTCGAGGTGTGTCGGCGCGCGAGGTACGCATAGTACTCACGGCCCTGCGGCACGGAACCGATGCCGATGCCGGCTCGTGCCCGCGGCAGGTATTCGCGCTCGAAGAACTCGAGCAGCGCGCGTTGCGCCGGTCGAACGTCCTGTTCGAACGTCGCGCGCCCTCGCGCGGCCAGGGCTTCGCGCTGCCCGGCGGGCATCGACTCCGGCAACGTCCGGAACGGCGCGAGCAGCGGGGACTTTCCCGGTGCCAGCGACGACTGCGCGCGCACGTCGGCGATCGCGCGCTCGACGGTCCGCCGCGGCTGCGTGAAGCCGGTTTGCAGTCCGCGTCGCATGTTCTCGATTTCGCGCGCGTAGAACGCGGGCAAGGCCTGCAGCCGCGCGATCCAGGCCTCGGCCGAGGCCTCGTCCAGCAGCCGCGTGTTGAGCGCCGCGTAATCGGCCGTCGTGTAGAAGCCGTCGCCGCTGATGAAGGGCATGCGCTCCTCGTCGAATGCGAGCCCTTCGAGCGCCGAGGCGGTTCGGTCGAGCAGCAGTCCGCGGTTCAGCGCGTCCTCGTCGGCGAGGCCGGCGGCGGGCACGGCCTGCAAGCGCCGCTGGAACCCGAGCAGCGCGTCGCGGCGTGCAGCGACGGCGGCCGGCGAATTGTCCGGCCAGCGCCGCGCGGCCTCGCGGTCGCCGCGCTGCGCGGCTCGCACCGGGTCCTGCGTGCGCGCAAATGCGTCGTAGTCGCGCACGATCGATGGCACGTCGTCGGCGCGAGCGGTCGCGACCGGACCCATGGCGACCATCGTCACCCCCACGAAGCAGGCACGAAGCAGGTGCGGCATGCGCCCTCCAGCGGTCAGGAACCTCAGCCCGAAGCGGCGACTCGGGTCGCGGGCGCGTCGTCGTCCTCTTCCCCGGTTTCCTCGCCGAGGAAGCCGCCGCTCTGGTGCTCCCAGAGCCGCGCGTAGAGCCCGCCGCGGGCGAGCAGCGAACGATGGTCGCCTTCCTCGACGATGCGGCCCCGGTCCATGACGATGAGCCGGTCCATGGCCGCGATCGTCGACAGCCGGTGCGCGATCGCGACCACGGTCTTGCCTTCCATCAGGCGGTAGAGGCTCTGCTGGATCGCGGCCTCGACCTCGCTGTCGAGCGCGCTCGTCGCCTCGTCGAGCAGCAGGATCGGCGCGTCCTTCAGCATCACGCGCGCGATCGCGACGCGCTGCCGCTGGCCGCCCGACAGCTTGACGCCGCGCTCGCCCACGTGGGCGTCGTAGCCGCGCCGTCCCCGCGCATCGACCAGCTGCAGGATGAACTCGTGCGCCTCCGCGCGCTTCGCCGCGGCAACCATGTCCTCGTCGGTCGCGTCCGGTCGCCCGTAGACGATGTTGTCGCGCACCGAACGGTGCAGCAGCGACGTGTCCTGCGTCACCATTGCCACCTGGGCCCGCAGGCTGTCCTGCTGCACCGACGCGATGTCGTGGC
>DASUYI010000140.1:0-2222 GCA_036377475.1 Steroidobacteraceae bacterium
CAGGCGCGCGAGATCGCCTTGTGCGTTGGCGCCGTAGCGCTCGACGAGGTATTCGAGGATGGCCCCCGACTCCGCGACGACCTCGCCGTCGTCGGTGACGACGGGTGACTTGCCGAGCGGATGTACCCGCTTCAGTTCCGAGGGCGCGAGTCGCGTCGCCGCATCGCGCTTGTAGACCTCGAGCTCGTAGGGAACGCCGAGTTCTTCCAGCAGCCAGAGGATTCGCTGCGAGCGCGAGGTCTCGAGGTGGTGTACCACGAGCATCGCGCGTCCGGTCTTACTTGCCGGGTTTCAGCACCGCGCAGGCCTCCCGCGTGCCCCCCGCACAGCCCTTCTTGAGCTCGCTCTCCTCGTCGCAGTAGGTGTCGGGCTGCGTGTGGACGATGATCGAGCTGCCGTCCGCGTCGAAGACGGACAGCCGGCCCGGTGACAGCGTCACGCGACTGGTCGTGTGCCGGAGCGTGCCGACGCCGTTCCTGACCTCGAGATTGACCAGGTCGCCCATGTGGAACGGATGATTGACGTCGCTGGCGGGCGTGGTTTCGGCGGCGGTGTCCGGCGTCGGATGACCGAACGGGCCCGGGTCGTGGTGGCCACCGGCGGACGCGCAGGGTTCGCACTTGCCGACCTCGTGGATGTGCACCGCGTGCTTGCCGTCGGCGAGGCCCTGCACCTTCATCTCCACCTTCACTTCCTTGACGCCCTCGGCGCTGACCTGTTCGGTCAACGTGGCGGTGCCGGTCACCTTCGTCTCACCGCAGCCCTTGAATTCGGCAGTCGCCCGGGCGGGTGTCTCCGCGCACGCGAGGGACGGGGCCGCCATGACGAGGCACGCCGCGACAACTTTTGACCAGTCCATGGACAACTCCTGTTCGTCGATCCGGAAGACTCGTGACTATACCGCGGTTTCCCTACGCGAGCCGCGCACCGCGCTCGGCCAGCAATTCACGCAGGATCGACCGGTGACAGCGCGACTCGTCCGGGCAATAGCAACCGACTGAAAAATTGCCGTGGTGCGACAGCGCGGCGAGCGTGTCGAGCAGCGCGCGCGCCTCGGGCGTGCTCATTTCCTGGCGGTACCGACGCACGAACTGCTTCCAGCCACGCGCGTCGTCGTTCGCGACGGCTGCGAGCGCCTGCTTCAACAGTGTCTCGCTCGGCGCGAGGTTCGGCAGCCAGACGTCGTAGAAATTGCGTCGCGCGAAATCGGCCTTGGGCACGCCCCGCGGCGGTCGGCGCACGGTGCCGATGCGCAACCCCTCGTCCGACAGCCGTTCACTGCCGAGTCGCACGATGTGCACGGTCACCGCATGTCCCCCGGGGCCACCGACCGGCCTGCAGCTTACGCCCGGACGCCGATTCAGGAGCCCAACCATGCGATTGGCGCGAATCCGACCGTGTTTGCACGGCCGGTCCTGGTCACCGACGGACCCTCCCTGCACGGACGGGCGTGTCGCTCCGCCAGACGTGCCTGCCGGTACCGACACAATGCAATTGCACGGTTTGCACCATGGTCGACAGGAACTACGCCAATCCAAAGCTCAGGTTTCGCGGCGTCGAGGTCGTGGCCGCGGGCGACGCATGCCCGGCCGCTCGCGCGCTCCAGGGTCTGCGCCTGCTGACCGCGGACGCGCCGGGGCGGCTGCCGCTCGGGGACTGCGACCGCCCCGGCGCCTGTCGGTGCGTCTATCGGCATTTCGACGATCGGCGGGCGGGTCCTCGCCGCGAGAACGAACACGCAAAAATCCCGCTGGCGCACCTGGGACCCGAGCGGCGCAAGTGGCGCGGCCGGCGGGACAGCGACTACGACTGAGTCGGGCCGATCACGTTACCCGTCAGGCCGTTGCGGCCAGGGCCAGCGACGAACCTCCAGTTCGTCCACGACGGCCCGGCGCACGGCGTCGATCTCGGCGACCGTCCGCTGCGACTGCTCGAGCGCGGCCTGGCTGACCTGGCCGCGGTACCACACACGACCGGCCAGCACGTCCCATTCCGGATCGTCGGGTGGCAGGCTCCAGAGCCGGTCGTCGTGCGGGCTGATCGGCACCGCCGCGCGATCCGCGAAGCGCTGGTCCGACGCGGCGATCCCCGGCAGGTCGCGCGTGGGACGCGGCGCCACGAGGCCGCGGTCGACGAAGTACGTCATGTACATCCGGTCGACGAATTCCTGGTTGTTGCGATCGCGGATCAGCTGCGCGCGCTCGTTTTGCTCGTACAGGGTA
>DASUYI010000141.1:0-3496 GCA_036377475.1 Steroidobacteraceae bacterium
GAAGAGTTTCGAGTTCGCGCTGGCGCAGGACTGGTCGGTGCTCGCCACCGTCAATGCGGCCAGCTCGCCCGACGCGCGCGTGATGGGCAACGTGGACCTCGGCAACGTGGTGCTGCCCTCCGCCGCCCTCGGCCCGAGCTCGCCGCGGCCTGCCGGCTTGTCGACACCGTCGCTTCGCTTGACCGACGCACCGGGCACGACGATCGGCGTGGCGCTCGACGGCGGCGTGACGATGACGCAGCCGAGTGTCGGCAAGGAGTGGAGCTCGGCTACGCAGCGAGTGGCCGCCGTTGCGCTCGATCCCGACGCCAAGCGACTGGTGCGCGACACCATGGCGCAGGGCTTCCGTCTGCCCATCGAGCTGTACGCGCTCGAGAAGGTGCTGCGTTTCCCGGTGCTGGCGCACTGGTCGTTCACCACCAACCACGGCGCCACCTTCGAGACGCTGATGCAGGAGCTCGACGTCGGCCTGCTCGGCACCGTGCCCGAGCGCGTGCCGGACGCACCGGCGTCGCAGGCGGGGCCCGAGGTCGTGCAGACCGGCCACATTGGCCTGGACCATCGCACGCGTCGCGGCGACCCGGTGCGCGCGTGGTACCGCGGCCCGTCTGTACCTTTCCCCACGCCGCGCGACTCGACGGCGAAGAACGATCCGCTGCCGCTGGCGCACTCCGCCGACCAGCTGCGCCGCGTGATCCCCGACGGCCGCGAGGACTTGTCGCTGGCCGCGGCCTTCGAGATCGGCCGGTTGCTCGCATTGTCGCAGCTCTCCGTGGTGTCGGCGCTGCTGCGCTTCCGCGCCGAGCAGTTCGGTGTCGGGCGCGTGCGCGAAATCCTCAGCGAGCTGCTTCCGTTCGCGTTGCCCGAGCTGCGCGACGAACGCATCGACCTCGGCCGCTTCGTCGCGATGCAGGTGCTCCCGGGACTGGCGAGGGGCGCGGACCGCATGATCGGCCCGCAACGCCCGGTGGCCGACCCTGGCCGGCCGCTGCGCGTGACCGGTGACCTCGACCAGCTGGTCGCCGCCGGACTCGGCTTCGATCTCGCCGCCCTGCGCGAGCGCTCCGAATCCGTGGGCATGCTGTCTGCGTTGCAGCAGACGAGCGTGCCGCTCGCCGTTGAACCCGGCGAAGCGCCGAACGAGAAGCTCGTCGTGCCCGCGCTGCGTGCCGCGCTGCAGAGCGAGTTGCAACGCACATTGGGTGTGGCGGCGCCGACGACGATCGTGGTTCCGGGCCGCCCGCGCGGTGCTCGACGCCCGAGCGCGGCTCCGTTGCCCGACGCCCTCGACGAGCTGATCGCGAACACCCCGGGCGACGACGAGGAAGGCCGATCATGAAGTCGTTCATCAGCGCAAACGTCGCCATCCAGGCCGCGGTGAAGGCGGCGCAGGACTATGCCGACATCGTCACCGACCACGATCCCGACGATGGCCAACACGTGGTGCCCGGCGAACTGCGCCGCTTCCTCGCCCGGCTGCGGTTGCTGCACGGCGTCCCCTTCAGTTACCTGGTGCCCGACGCCGAACTGCTGCCGGTGGAGTCGATCCGTTTCTTCTACCTGGACCGGGCATGGACCGACGCACTGGTGCAGGGCGCGCTGAGCGTCGGCACCATCAGCAGCGCCGACCGCACGCAACTCGAAGCGGTGTATCCGCACATCCGTGACGAGGTCGACGAGGCCGAGCGCACGATCCGCCAGCCGCGTGAGGAACAACTGCTGACGGCGGGCAGCGGCACGATCACGGGCTTCCTGCTGCGCTCGCGCGTGGTGTCGGGCTGGCCCAACCTGCACGTGCGCGCCTACTCGACCGACTCGCTGCCCGATACCGAGCTCACCGACATCGCCGAGTCGCACCCGAGCCGCATGAAAGTGTTGCGCATGGAGCGCCTCGCGCCCGCAGTGATGCTGGTGCTGTTCGACGGCGTGCCGGCGGTGGTGCACATCGAGGAACCGCGCCAGGGCATCCAGTTCGGCGCACGGCTCGATCTGGACGATCCAGCGAATGCACGCCGCGCCAAGGTGAAGGTGCGCGACTGCAAAACCGGCGACAGCGTGCCGCCGGAGGCAATTACCGACGAGAACTCGGTGGACGTGCCTTTCCGTCCCGGTGCACCGGGCGTGATCAACATGACCGTGTTGCGCCAGCTTCTCGCGGACAAGGCACCGAACAGCGAAGGTGCTCTCGAGCCCAACGAGTACGCGCTGCAGATGCTGCGCTTCCCTTACCGGCAGGTGTTCGGTGACCCGCGCGACACGGAAGGGCAACAGTTCTACGGGCTGGACCGCTTCAAGGCCACCGTGGCGCTAGCCGAGTGGAAGACGACAGTGGCCACCAGGCTCGGGAAGCTGCCGACATGAGCACGAGGCGACGCCCACCGCGCGATGTCGCCGCCGTGCGGGAAGTGCTGCGCAGCAAGCGGTTCCTCGCTGCCGACCGCGCGGCGCTCGACATCCGTGAGATCGCGACCTGGGACAAGTTCCTGCTACGCGAGCACCGGCTGCTCGTGCCCGTCGACGTGCAGGCCCTGTACGTCGCACCGGGTAGCACCGAGAAGATGGTGCGTCTGCCGATGCTCGTAGCGCACGTCGATGGTCGGGCCGTGACCGACATCGAGGAAGGTCTGCCCGATCCCTTCGACGAAGGCGCGCCGCGCGAGCCTGGCGTGCACCTGCACTGGGCAATGCCGGATGCGCTGCTGCGTGGCGCGCTGAAACAGGTGGAGGACGGCACCGCCAACCGACTCGCGCTGCCCGCGCTGCCAGATCGCTGGGTCGTGCTGCGCCTGGTGCTGCCGCGCGGTGCCGCCGAGCCCGTGCTCACCGGCTGGGTGCTGGAAGCCGATCGCGCGGTGGCCGTGCCGCTGGCGCAATGGCAGGAAGGCGGCGCGGCCTCCGCGACGGCTGATCCGATCGGCGAGGCAATTCCGCGCGACCAACTGACCGGCACGGTCGGTGGCGCGGTGAGTTGGTCCGGCGTCTACGACGCGGTGCTCAACCGCTTCGCCTTCCACGACCCGCTGGCCGACCTGGCCACGCTCGCGCCGCAAGGCGTGGACGAGGATTGTGCGAGCTACCTGGTCAGTGGCTGGTGGAGCGACCCGGCGCTCGATCCGCTCGACAAGGCACGCAGCAGCGACAACCTGCACGAGATGCTCGAACGACTGCGGTGGCGCCTGCTCTACGAATGGGGCGATGAAGCTTGGGCGCAGCAACAGGCCAAGGCGCAGGCCGATCTGCGCAAGGCGCTGGGCCTCACCACCGCCGAACGCTGGTCCGACCCCCGTCCACCGTCGGCGACCAAGGTGCGCATCGCACGCGCGGCCGCCGCCTCGACGTTCGTGCCGATCGACAAGACCTTCCTGGCCAAGCAGGAACGCGTCGCGGTGTCGGCCTTTGCCAGCGATGCGGTCGAGGGGTTCGTCGCCCCGGCCTGGCAATTGCGCTCGTCGCTGCTGCACGGTGCGATCTACGGCGTGCCGGTGCGCGGCGCGGC
>DASUYI010000142.1:0-5172 GCA_036377475.1 Steroidobacteraceae bacterium
CGACGGGCAGCAGGCTCGCCAGTATGAGCGTTGCGGTTGGCTTCACGAGCGCGTGCCAACCGAAGGCATCCGCGACGAACCCGATCCCCTGCAGCAGGCCCCATGCGGTCGCGACATACAGCAGGGTCCACTGCACCAGCTTCCGGCGGCGAAGTCTTTGCCAGAATCCCCTCGAACTCGGCTGGAGCATTCGCACGTTCCTGCGCGCTACGGCGTCGGCGATTTGACCAGGTCGCGCAGCGTCCTTTTGCACATGCACTCGCGCATGGCGGCGTCGGCCGCCAGCGCCGCGGCGTCGGCCTCCGGCACGCCGTGCGGCTCCGGTCGTCGCGGGTTCGGCGTCTCGTGACGGATCGCATCGAGCACGTCGGCGAGCGTGATCGTGCCGAGGTCGCGCGCGGGCGCGACGGTGTCGTCTTCCGCGGTCAGCACGAGTCCACGTTCCTCGAGATTGCAGAGCGCGCTGTCGAGCACCGACGCCGGCACGTCCATGCGGTCCGCGAGGTCCGAGACCTTCCAGCGTTCGCCGCCGTCGAGGAAGCGTTGCGCGATCAGGTACATGGCGCCCATCGCGATGCGCTCGCGCAGGATCGCCGTGGTCGGGATCGGCCCGTGCCCGGTGCGCAGGTGTTCGGGATGCTGCACGTAGAACGACAGTTGCCCGCCGAGCAGCATCACGAGCCAGCTCAGGTGCAACCAGACCAGGAACAGCAGCACGATCGCGAAGCCGGCGTACACGGCCGCGGTCTGGGTCGCGTAGACCGCGACGCGTGCAAAGATGGCGCCGACCGAGACCCAGACGATGCCGCCGAACAGTGCCCCGATGAGCGAGGCCTGCCACTTGACGCGCGTGTTCGGCATGTAGAAGTACATGAACCAGAACAGCGTGATGATCATCAGGTACGGCGCGAAGTGCGAACGACCCTCCGTCTCGACCGCACCGCCGCCGAGCCCCGGCACACGGGCCATGATCGCGCTCGCCTCGATTTTCGTGAGCAGCACCAGCGCTCCCACGACGACCACCGGACCCACCAGCATGATCACGAGGTATTCGCTCACGCGCTTGGCGAGGCTGCGCGGGCGCTCGACGTGCCAGGTGAAATTCAGCGCGTCCTCCACCTTCTGGATCATGATGATCACGGTGTAGAACAGGAACACGAAACCGACGGTGCCCAGCACGGTGGTCTGCGCGTTCTCGACGAACTGCATGATCTCGGCCGTGAGTTCGTAGCCCTTCACGCCGAGCGGCCGCAGGAACTCGAACAGCACCGGCTCGAGCTCGCGGTGGTAGCCGAACGCGGTCAGCACGGCGAACGAGACCGCGATCATCGGCACGAGCGCGAACAGCGACGAGTAGACGAGGCTCATGGCGCGCAGGCCCAGGTCGCCGCGAATGAAGTCGCGGACCAGCGCATAGAGGTAGCGCAGCGGAAACAGGGCCAGCTGCAGCGCCGGCCCGCCGACCTCGGCCGGTCGGTCGAAGAGCCAGTACTCGAAGCGCAGGTGCAGCGAGCGCAGCAGGGGCGTCGAAGCCAAGGCGGGTCCGTGGGCGATTTGAGCGGGGACTAGCGTTGCACGGGCCATCACGGCAGGCAAGCGTGCCTCGCTTCCGGGCAGAATGCTGCTGTCGTTCATTGCACCGGAAACATCGTGTCCCCCGCCAGCCCGCCGCCGAACCACACCACGACCGGCTATGCGTCCCGCATCGTCTGTCTCACCGAAGAGACGACCGAGACGCTGTACCTGCTCGGAGAGGAGCACCGGATCGTGGGCATTTCGGGTTTCACCGTGCGACCGCCGCGTGCGCGCCGGGAAAAGCCCCGCGTGTCGGCGTTCACCAGCGCGAAGATCGACCGGATCCTCGCGCTCGAACCCGACCTAGTGCTTGGATTTTCCGACCTGCAGGCCGACATCGCCGCGCAGCTCGTGCGGCACGGCATCGAGGTTCACGTGTTCAACCAGCGCAGCGTTGCGGAGATCCTGCGCGTGATCCGCACGATCGGCGGCCTGATCGGCCGTGAAGCCAGGGCGGCGCGACTCGCGGACGAACTGACGCTCGGGCTGGAGCAGGTCGCGGCGTCGGCGCGCGCGCTGCCGCGGCGACCTCGCGTCTATTTCGAGGAGTGGGACGAGCCGCAGATCTCCTGCATTCGCTGGGTTTCGGAGCTCATCGGCATGGCGGGTGGCGACGACATCTTCCCGGAGCTGTCGCGTCAGTCACTCGGCAAGGACCGCATCCTGGCCGACGGGCTCGAGGCCGCGCGGCGCAGACCCGACATCGTCTTCGGTTCGTGGTGCGGCAAGAAATTCTCGGCGCGTGCGGTCGCGACGCGCGCCGGCTGGGAGGACGTGCCGGCCGTGCGCGACGGTGAGCTGCACGAAGTGAAGTCGTCGATCATCCTGCAGCCGGGACCCGCCGCATTGACGGACGGCGTGCGCGAGTTACATCGGGTGATCGCGGCGTGGGCTGAGCGGCACGCCTGATCGTGGCGTCGACGTGACAGCGGCCGATGAACCCGCCCGAGATTTCTTGCGGCGGGCCGTCCGCGACATGGACGTCGCGGCCGGAAAATCTCGGGTGGATCGAGGCCGCCGGAATCGGGCGGACCCATCGGCCTGTTACGTCACCGCAGCATCAGGCGGTCAGTCGCCGCAGCGCTTCCTCGTATTTCTCGCTCGTGCGCTGGATGACGTCGGCCGGCAGCTTCGGTCCCGGCGCGGTCTTGTTCCAGTCGAGCGTCTCGAGGTAGTCGCGCACGAACTGCTTGTCGAACGAGGGCGGACTCGTCCCCGGTGCGTAAGTGTCCACCGGCCAGAAGCGTGACGAGTCTGGCGTGAGCGCTTCGTCGATCAGCGTGAGCCGGCCGCCGTTCTCGTCGTCGACGCCGAACTCGAACTTGGTGTCGGCAATGATGATGCCGCGCGCGAGCGCGTGCCGGGCCGCGAACTTGTACAGGGCAATCGCCCGGTCGCGCATCTGCGTGGCCAGCTCCTCGCCGATCAGCTTGACGATCTCGCCGAAGCCGACGTTCTCGTCGTGCTTGCCTTTCGGCGCCTTGGTCGACGGCGTGAAGATCGGCTCGGACAACTGGTCCGCCATGCGCAGGCCGGCGGGCAGCCGGATGCCGCAGACTTCGCCCGTGCGCTGGTAGTCCTTCCAGCCCGAGCCAATGAGGTACCCGCGCACGACGGCCTCGACGGGCAGCGCCTTCAACCGTCGCACGACCATCGCCCGATCGGCGAGCAGCGCGCGATCGGCCGCACTCGGCACCACTCCCGCGAGGTCCCGCCGCTCGGGTGCCGCGAGATGGTTCGGCAGGATGTGACCGGTGCGCGCGAACCAGAAATTCGAGATGCTCGTGAGCACGCGGCCCTTGCCTGGGATCGGGTCGGGCAGCACCACGTCGAACGCGCTCAGGCGGTCCGTCGTGACGATCAGCATGTGGTGCGGGTCGTCCGGGATCTCGTAGATGTCGCGCACCTTGCCCTGGTGGATGCGCGTGAGTCCCTGCAGGTGCGACTCGTGCATCGGCGGCGAACCCGCGGCGCCTGCACCGTCGACGGCGGAGACAGGCGAAGCAGGCGTGGAATCGGACGTGAGCGTGGACATGGAGGAGCCACCGGTGCTGATAAGATGCATTGTAACGACTCCGGGGACGCGTGGCCCTGCGCGGAAGGCATGCTCGAAGGCTGGTACGGCAAGATCATCGGCGCGATCCTGGGCTACATCGTCGGGCGCGGACTGCTCGGGGCGATCGTGGGGTTCGTGATCGGGCACCAGTTCGACGTCATGGCGCAACGAACCGGTGGAGCGCTCGGCCGACGCCGACCCGGCGCGATCGGCGCCGATGCGGCCGGCCACGGCAGTCCGGCGGAATTGCGCCGGGCCTTCTTCGAGGCGACGTTCCAGGTCATGGGCCACGTCGCCAAGAGCGACGGACGCGTCACCGACCAGGAGATCGGCGCCGCACGCGCCGCGATGCGCCGCTTCTCGCTGAGCGAACCCGACAAGCTGCGCGCCATAGAGATGTTCACGGCCGGCAAGCGCCCCGATTTTCCGCTCGAGGGCACGCTCGAGCGACTGCGGTGGCTCGCCGGCGAGCAGTCACACCTGTGCCGGTTGTTCGTGCAGATCCAGCTCGAGGCGGCGCTGCTCGGCAACGGGCTCGGCGACCGGCCGCGTGCAGTGTTCCAGCGGATCTGCAGCGCGCTCGGCGTCTCTCCGCTCGAGTTCGCGTCGCTCGAGGCGATGCTCCGGATGCACCGCGGCGCCTATGCTGGCGACGGGCCGGGCGCGCGGCATCAACAACAACACCAACGCCCGACGGGCGGCGCGTTCGCGTCGCGACTGGCGGATGCCTACGAGGTGCTCGGGGTCGCGCCTACGACCGTCGATGCCGACGTCCGGCGCGCATTCCGCAAGCTCATGAGCCAGAACCACCCGGACAAGCTGGTCGCCCAGGGATTGCCTGAATCGATGATCGCGGCGGCGCACGAGCGCACGCAGCGCATCCTCGAAGCCTACGAAACCATCAAGAACCACCGCGGCATCAAATGAGCCGCCGACGAGCGGGAACGACGCCATGACGACCACCGAGCAGCAGACCCGGCAACAACACCAGCATCCGCCGCAGAAACCGGCGCCAGGCCGGCAGGCGCCGTGGATCGCGCCGTCGATCCTCTCGGCGGACTTCGCGCGGCTGGGCGAGGAGGTGCGTAACGTGCTCGCGGCCGGCGCGGACGTCGTCCACTTCGACGTGATGGACAACCACTACGTGCCGAACCTGACGATCGGCCCGCTGGTCTGCGAGGCGCTGCGCAAGCACGGCATCACCGCACCGATCGACGTGCACCTGATGGTCAAGCCGGTCGATCGCATCGTGCCGGACTTTGCGAAGGCCGGCGCCACCTACATCACGTTCCACCCCGAGGCGAGCGAGCACGTCGACCGCACGATCGGCCTGATTCGCGAGCACGGCTGCAAGCCGGGCCTCGTGTTCAATCCGGCGACGCCTCTCGCCTGGCTCGAGCACGTGCTCGACAAGCTCGACATGGTGCTGCTGATGTCGGTGAATCCGGGATTCGGCGGGCAGTCGTTCATCCCGTCGGCGCTGCCCAAGATCGCCGAGGCGCGGCGCCTGATCGACCGCAGCGGGCGCGCAATCCGGCTCG
>DASUYI010000143.1:0-2136 GCA_036377475.1 Steroidobacteraceae bacterium
CTTCCCCGCTGAGGCAGGCGCCGAGCTTCGGATTCGAGGCGTCCGCTGCGGACGATCCGCGGCGTCGGGCAACGAACTGCAGCCACGCGCGCTTCCTGCGCCATGCGATCGCCAACGAGGCGGCGGCGCCGTCGTCGTTCGAGGCGAGGGAGCGGATCGATTAGGACACGAGACCCCTGTCGTGTCCTAATCGGGCATACATCCTCGCGCTAATTGCGCGACACCTACGCCTCAGACGGGGAACCAAGAATGAGACGATTTGCAGGCGCTTCCTGGCCTGTTCGAGTGTTCGGAGCATCTGTCTGAAAATCGTGGTGTCCCCGGTTCGAGTCCGGGTCTCGCCATCGAACAAGTGCCTGCAAAACTGCGGTTCTGCAGCTGGTGGCGCGGGACGCCGGATCGGCTCAGACGGTCCCGTGGGCCTTTTCGGGCCTTTTCAGCGCCCTCAGACAGGCAAGTGCTGGTGCCGCGACACAGGTCGGACACGGTCGCTGTTGCATCTCGTAGCATCGGAGCGTGGCCGCGCCAACCGAGAGAGATCTCCGCGCCGCACGCATCGCGCACGTGCTCGCTCGCGCGGTGCGGAAGGGCGAGGTCGAGGCGGTCGACGCGCTCCGGATCCTGAGGCACGAACTGCGCCGCCGGAACACGAACTCGACGCCGCGGATCAAGGTGCGCTCCGTTGGCGCGCAGGCCAGCATCGACAAGTACGCGCCGCAGAGACCACCGAGGAACGAATCCGACGATGCCCTGCACGCCGACCACGTCTATCCCCTCAGAGCCGAGCTTCTGCATTCGGTGGACACGGTCGAGGGGTGGGTGGCGGAGCTCGCGCGACTCCATACGGTGTGTGCGTCACCGCGGTCGAGAACTACGCCCTCGAACGGGTCGAAGCTCAGGGCATCGCCGGCCCGGAGAAGTATGCGCTGGCGGGCATCACGTTCACGACGCCGCCCGACTGGTAGACGCCAGCGCACGTAGTCGTCATGACGTCGCTCACCTTGCGCGCGAAATCAAGCCGCGGCCCCGCCATCCATGACGTCGCGGACTGGGAACGCTACGCGGCCACCAAGGGCAAATGGGCGGACGGGTTCAGCGCCAAGGAATTGGCGCGGCTTTGGCTGGCAGGCGCGGGCCATCGGCACGTCGAGATCGCGCTTGTCGACGTGATCCCTGGGCTCCGGATCGAGCAGGCGATCGCCGAGGCCCAGGTCAGCTTCGACAAGTACGAAGGCGGCGTTCGCAACCACGACGTCCTCGCATACGGCCCGTGCGACGACGGCCACGCAGTGATCGGCATTGAGGGCAAGGTCAACGAGTCTCTCGATAGCCGCCTGGAGGGCAAGTACGCGGCGGCCGCCCAGCGCAAGCGCGAAGACAAGAACACCAACCTCGACCGGCGCGTCGACGACCTGCTCGCAGCCATCATCGGAAAGCGTGACAGCGACGATCCGAACCTGACGAACCTGCGCTACCAGGTCTTCTCGGCGATCGCTGGAACCGTCGCGGCCGCGCAGCCATCGACGACTGCGGCCGCCGTCGTCGTCCACCTGATCGACACCGAGCGGGCGAAGTCGAAGAAGTTCGAGCAAACTCGCGACGCCGTTGCGGACTTCGCCCGAGCCGCCGGTCTAGATGCTGACGAAGTCGCGGGACCTGTCGTACTCAAGCGGCCAATCGGCAACGCGCCGCCCGGCCTGCCGATCTACCTGACCGTCATCGAGACCCCGCCGGCACTGACCGGCTGACGGCTCGTTGGCGCATAGCCGTGTGATCTCGTGTCGCTGCTCCGATTCGTCCACAGCGGTAGCGAGGCTGACCGTCGACCGCGTCGTCGCGAGTGCTGGTTCGTCGGAGAGCAGTCGTGTCGGCTAGCGCGCCTGCTCGTCGTCCCGAGCGGGCGTGGGACGAGTCGTGCGTTGATGCTCGCTTGGCGACGGTGTTGCAGGAGCCCGAAGGCGTTGATGAACGGATACGCGGCCGCGGGCGATTTGTACCGCGACGCGAGGCTCACACCGGGATCGCGCGCTCTGGGTGCGGTCGCGACTTGGACGAGCCCTGGCCGGAGCACACGGGGTGCGCAGACACCGGCGTGCTCGTAGACTCGGCGGACGTCACCGGGAGTCGTCGGGGCGA
>DASUYI010000144.1:0-10632 GCA_036377475.1 Steroidobacteraceae bacterium
AGCGCGACGGCGAATGGGTGCTGCTCGACCTGCAGGACCTCGTGCTGCACGTGATGCTGCCGCGCGTGCGCGAGTTCTACGCGCTCGAAAAACTCTGGGAGGGCAGCGTCGAGCGACGCGCCTGAACCCGACGTGACCGGCCGGGCAGGTCGCCCGGCGGGGGCAGGATTTCCCGGAGACCACGCATGCGCATGCGACTCCTGGCCGCGGGCACCCGGATGCCTGACTGGGTCGACGCGGGGTTCGCCGACTATGCCGGTCGTCTGCGGGGCGATTACCGGCTCGAACTGACCGAGATTCCCCTGGGCGAACGGGGCAGCGGCGACGTTCGCCGCGCCGTCGACGCCGAGGGCCGCCGGATGCTCGCGGCGGCTGGCGAGCGCTGTCACCTCGTGGCGCTGCAGGTCGGCGGCCGTTCGCTCACGACCGAGCAGCTCGCACGCTGGCTCGCGGACCGCGCACGCGACGGCGACGTGCCGGTCTTCTGCATCGGCGGACCCGACGGACTCGCCGCCGAGGTCGACGCCCGGGCGCGCTTGCGGTGGTCGCTGTCGGCACTCACGCTGCCGCACGGCCTGGCGCGTATCGTCGTGGCTGAGGCGCTGTACCGCGCGGTCAGCCTGATCAAGGGCCTGCCGTATCACAGGCCATGACCGTTCTTGGCTTTCCGTCATGGACAGGCCGGGCCCGGCAGGCTTCAATCCATTCAGTCGGGTTCTGAAAATGGGGACACTCCGAATTTTCGAGTCGAAAATTCGGAGTGTCCCCATTTTCCGGGCTCCCGCATGCCTGCGAGGTTTCATGCACCCTTATCCCCATCACTACACCGTCCGCGCCCAGGCGGACGCCACGGGCGACGTCGCCCTCGACGCCGAGGGACTGCCGACGCTCCAGACCGCACCGCCGGCCGAATTCGACGGCCCCGGGGACCGCTGGTCGCCGGAGACGCTGCTGTGCGCCGCGGTCGTCGATTGCTTCGTCCTGAGCTTCCGGGCCGTCGCGCGTGCGTCCAAGCTCGAGTGGCATTCGCTGGAGGCCCGCGTCGAGGGCAAGCTCGACCGCGTCGAGGGCAAGAGCCGGTTCACCGAGATCGCCGTCCAGGCGACGCTGCGGGTTCCGGCGGGCACCGACGAGGAGCGCGCGAAGAAGCTCATGGAGAAGGCCGAGCAGGTCTGCCTGATCAGCAATTCGCTGGTCGCGCAGCGGCGGCTCGATCCCACCGTCGTCGTGGCGTGACGGCCGTGCGCCGAGGGACCGGCCCGTGATCTACCTCGCGTCCGCGTCGCCCCGGCGCAGCGCACTGTTGCAGCAGATCGACGTGCCGCACGAGGTGCGCCCGGTCGACATCGACGAGACCCCGCGCCCGGGCGAGTCGCCGGCGCGCTACGCGCTGCGACTCGCGCAGGAGAAGGCTCGTGCGCTGAGGGCGACGTTGCCTGCGGGCGATCGCAAGCCCGTGCTCGCGGCCGACACCACCGTGGCGCTCGGTGACGAAATCCTGGGCAAGCCGGTCGACCGCGACGACGCCGGCCGGATCCTCGGCCGGCTGTCCGGCCGTGACCACGAGGTCCACACGGCGGTCGCGCTGCTTCACGAACGCGGCGCGGCCGCACGCGTGAGCACGAGCACGGTCTCGTTCCGCGAACTCAGCGAAGCCGAGATCGACTGGTACTGGCGCACCGGCGAGCCCGCGGACAAGGCCGGGGCCTACGCCGTGCAGGGGCACGGTGCGATCTTCGTCCGCCACCTCTCCGGCAGCTACTCGGGCGTCATGGGGTTGCCGCTCTACGAGACCTGGGAACTGCTCGCCCCGGTGCTCGGTCTCATCGACCGGGGCGGCGCATGACCACGGAGATGATCGTCAACGTCAGCCCGCGCGAGACGCGTGCGGCGCTGCTCGAGAACGGCGTGCTGCAGGAGCTCTTCGTCGAGCGCGCCAGCCGCCTGGGCCTGACCGGCAACCTGTACAAGGGCCGCGTCTCGCGCGTGCTGCCCGGCATGCAGGCGGCCTTCATCGACATCGGGCTCGAGCGCACGGCATTCCTGCACGTGTCCGACATCGTGCAGCCGGCCGACGCCGAGGACTCCGACGAGGCGCCCCGTACCGAAAACATCCGCGAACTCGTCAACGAAGGCGGGGACATCCTCGTTCAGGTACTCAAGGATCCGCTCGGGACCAAGGGTGCCCGCCTGACCACGTTCATCACGATCCCATCGCGCTACCTGGTCTACATGCCGTTCGGGCACGGCGTTGGCATTTCCGCGCGCATCGAGACCGAGGAGGAGCGGACCCGGCTGCGCGAGCTCATGCAGTCGTTCGTCACGCCGGGCGAGTCCGGCGGCTACATCGTGCGCACCGCGGCGGAGGCCGCGGCCGGCGAAGCGCTGCGGGCCGACATGCTGTTCCTGCGCAAGCTTTGGGAGGTGCTGTCGCAGAAGGCGGCCGGGACCAGGGCCGGCACGCTCGTGCACGAGGACCTCCCGCTGCCGTTGCGGCTCATGCGCGACCTCGTCGGCGAAGGCGTCGATCGCGTGCTGGTCGATCACGAGCGCACCTGCGAGCGCATGCAGGAGTTCGCGACGACGTTCATGCCGGCCCTCGGCGCGCGCGTCGAGCGCTACACGGGCAGCCGCCCGATCTTCGACCTGCACGGCGTCGAGGAGGAGATCCAGCGCTCGCTCGACCGCAAGGTGTCGCTCAAGTCGGGCGGGTACCTGATCATCGACCAGACCGAGGCGCTCACGACGATCGACGTCAACACGGGCGCCTACGTCGGCCACCGCAACCTCGAGGAAACGATCTATCGCACGAACCTCGAGGCCGCGGTCGCGATCGCGCGCCAGCTCCGGCTGCGCAACCTCGGCGGCATCATCATCATCGACTTCATCGACATGGAGGAGGAGGAGCACCGCCGGCAGGTGCTGCAGGCGCTCGAGAAGGCGCTCGCGAAGGACCACGCGAAGACGCACGTGTCCGCCGTCTCGCCGCTCGGCCTGGTCGAGATGACGCGCAAGCGCACGCGCGAGAGCCTCGCGCACCAGCTCTGCGCGCCGTGCCCGGCGTGCGAGGGGCGCGGCTTCGTCAAGACGCCGGAGACGGTCTGCTACGAAATCTTCCGCGAGGTGCTGCGCCAGGCCGGCCAGTTCGACTTCCAGCAGCTGATGGTGCTCGCACATTCCGACGTGATCGAGCGCCTGCTCGACGAGGAGTCCGCGGCGCTCGGCGAGCTCGAAGTGATGGTCGGCAAGCCGATCCGGCTGCAGACCGAAGCGCTGTACCTCCACGACCAGTACGACGTGGTGCTGATGTGACGGACACACCCGTGAGAGAGGGCGCTGCTCCCCCTCCCGCGGGCGCGCGAGGGGGCGACGGCCGGACGTCCGCCGTGCGCCTCTGGCGCATCGTTGCCGCAGCGACCGCGGCCCTGCTCGTCGGCGCCGCGCTGCTGATCACGACGCTGCGGATCGCGATCGCGTACCTGCCCGAGCACGCAGACAAGCTGCGCGGCTGGGTCGAGCGACAAACCGACAAGCGCATCGAGTACGACCGGCTCGATGCGCGGTTGCGCTGGTACGGACCCGAAGTCGTCCTGCAACGCGTGCGCGTGCTGGAGGAGGACGGCACGCAGACGCTGTTCACGGCGCGCGAGGGCAGCGTCGGCCTGGACCTCTGGAATTTCTTCCGCACGGGGCAGTTCGTCGCGGGCCGTGTGCACCTGGACGGGCCGCGCGTGACGCTCGTGCGGCTCGAGGACGGGCGCATCCGGCTGCTGGGCCTCGAGGAACGGCCGGCGGACAAGCCGCCGTTCGACTTCGACCGGCTGCCCGCGGGCCGTGTCGTGATCGAGAACGCGAGCGTGGTCTACCGTGACCTGATGACGGGCCGACCGCCGCTCGAGCTGCGCAACCTCGAAGGCGAGTTGAGGCGCGACCGGGATTTCGTGCGCATCGAAGGCCACGCGGACCTGCCGGACGCGCTCGGCTCGACGGCGGAGTTCGCGGCCAGGCTCAAAGGCTCGCTAGACGATCGCGTGCACCTCGACGCACGCGTCGAGGTCGACGTCGGGGACCTGCGCGTCGCCGGTCTCGCCGACTTCGTGCCACGCCGCTTCGCCCGGCCGCTCGCAGGACGCGGACCGGTCCGCGCGGTGCTGCGCCTTCGACAGGGACGGCTCGCCCACGCCAGGCTCGCCCTCGGCCTGCGCGATACTGCGTTCGGCCTCCCCGCACGGCAGGTCCCCGCCGTCGAGGCCGTCAGCGTCACCGAACCCCGGCTCGAACTCGCCGACGGCAACTTCATGCGCCACGCGACCGTCACCAAGGCCCTGGTGCAACGGCCGGCGGATTCGTTGCCCGCCGAAGTGCGCTTCGACGAGCTGAGCGGCGAGTTGCGCGTACGACGCGATGGCACGGCCTGGGAGTTCCGCGCCGACGACCTGCGGGTGCAGCTGCAAGGCGGCGCGGTCCGCGAGTCCGCTCGAATCGAGGGCCGCTGGTGGGGACGCCCCGTGTCGCGTTTCGGGCTCACGCTCGCGGCGGAGCAAGTGGACCTGCAGCAGTTGTGGCCGCTCGCGCTTGCGTTCGCGCCGTCCGCATTCGACCGCTGGGCCGGCCTTGCACCGCAGGGTCAGGTCGCGACCGTTCGGCTCGAGGCGGCGCGCGAGCGCGCGGGCCTGCAACCCACGTTCACGCTCGACGCCGACGTGCGCGCGCTCGGCGTGCGCGCGCAGGGCGGGCTGCCGGGCGTTTCGGGCGTCACCGCGACCATCGCCGGCACCGACCGGCGCGGCGTGCTCGAGCTTCACGCCGGCCCCGCCGCGTTCGACTGGCCGCGGATGTTCCGCGAACCGATCCGGCTGGCACGCGCCGATGCCGAGCTGAGCTGGCGCCGCGAAGGCGCGACCTGGCACTTCGCCACGAAGGGGGCGAGGCTGCAGCACGGCCGGACGCGCGCGACGGTGGATGCGCGCTTCCAGTACTGGGCACCCGCGGTGTCACCGATGCTCGAGCTCGACGCGACGGTCGAGGACATCGACGTCGCTACCGTGCCGCAGTTCATCCCCGTCGGGCGCCTGCGCGAGCGCACGATCGCCTGGCTCGATCGTGCGTTCGTCGCCGGGCACGCCAGCAACGGCCGGTTGAGCTATCGCGGCCCGGTCCGCAAGTTCCCGTTCCGTCACGGCGAGGGCGAGTTCACGGCAACCGCGGACGCTGCGAACGTGACGCTCGATTACTACCCGGGTTTCGCGCCGTTGACGCGCGCCTCCGGCAAGGTCGAGTTCCACAACGCGTCGATCGCGGCCGACCTCGCAGCCGGCGAAATCGGCGGGGTCCGGCTCGACGGCGCGACGTTCGCGATGAGCGACTACAAAGCGCCGGTGCTGGACATCGACGCACGCGGCAGCGGCGACATCCGCGAGGCGCTCGCCTATGTGCAGCAGAGTCCGCTCGGGCCGCGCATCGGGTCGGTCTTCATGGGCCTGCGTGGCCAGGGGCCGGCGCGCTACGACGTCGCGCTGCTGCTGCCGATCCTGTCCGAGGAAGCGCGCCGGAGCCTGCAAACGCCGGCACCCGAACGGGATTACCTCGTGCGCGCGACGCTGCAAGGTGCCGACGTCTCCTTGCCGGCATTGCGCGCGCCGGCCCAGCGTGTCGCCGGCACGGTCGAGATCCACAACGAGCGGATCAGCGTGCCGTCGCTGCGCGGCACGATCCTCGACGGGCCGTTCGAACTCGAGGCGCGGCCGGGGCGGACGTCGCGCGACGTGAGCGCGGTCGTGGACCTGACCGCGCACGGCCGGGCGGGCGGTGCGAAACTGCCGGCATTCATCGGCCTGCCGTCGACGATCCGCATGTCCGGTGCGACCGAGTGGGAACTGCGCGGTCGCATCGAAAAACGTGGCGAAGGCGTGTGGCCGCTCACATTCGACGTGTCGAGTTCACTGGCAGGCCTCGGCATCGCGGCGCCGCGACCGTTCGCGAAGGACGCGACCGAAGCGCGACCGACGCAGGTCCGCATCGAGCTGCCGGGCGACGACCGCTTCAACGACATTACGCTCGCCTCGGGCAATGCCCGCGCAAAGCTGCGGTTCGTCGAGACCGACGGCCACTGGCGGCTCGACCGCGGCGCGGCACGGTTCGACGGCCAACCCGTCGCGTTTGGCGCGCAGTCCGGGCTGCTCGTGGCGGGCGACTGGCCGCAGTTCGACCTCGGCGAATGGCTGGCGCTCGGCGACTCGCCGGCGGGCGCGTCGCGTGCAGGAAGCGGCCAGCGACTGATGGACTGGCTCGGCCCCGTCGACGTACACCTCGCGCGCGCGACCGTGTTCGGGTTCGAGTTTCCAAACGTCGTGGCGAAGCTTCGCAGCGACGGCGACGCGTGGCGCATCGGCGTGAGCGGCCCGCTCGCCGAAGGACGCGTGTCCGTGCCGGACGACCTCTCGCGCGGTCGTCCGATCGTGCTCGAGATGACGCGGCTGCACCTCGTGAACGCGCCACGCGACCCGGGCGCGACGGGACCGGCCGCCGCGCCGCAGGCCGATCCGCGCAAGCTTCCCGCGATCACCGTCCGCGCCGACGATTTCGTCTGGCAGGCGCGACGCTTCGGCCGGCTCGACGCCGTGATCGCGCGCGACCCGCGTGGCCTGACGTTCGAGTCGCTCAAGACCGTCGCTCCCGCGTTCGACATCGTGGCCAAGGGCAGCTGGTACATGGAGGGTGGCGCGCCGCGCACACGCGTCGAAGGCACCTTCGGCAGCAGCAATTTCCGCGACGCCGCGCGCGCGCTCGGGTATCGCGATGTCGTGGACGCCGAGCGGGCACGGCTCACCGCGAGCCTCTGGTGGCCGGGCGGGCCCTCCGGCGACGCGATCAAGAGCATGAGCGGCACCCTGCGGCTCGCGCTCGAGAACGGCCGCCTGCGGGACATCGAGCCGGGTGCGGGTCGCATGCTCGGCCTGCTGAGCGTTGCGCAGTTGCCGCGCCGTCTCGCGCTCGACTTCCGCGACGTGACCGACGCAGGCCTTGCGTTCGACAGCGTCGACGGCGACTTCGAGCTGCGCGCGGGCAATGCCTTCACGCAGAACCTGCTGCTCAAGGGCCCGGCGGTCGACATCGGCATCGTCGGGCGCACGGGCCTCGCGGCCGAGGACTACGACCAGACCGTCATCGTCAGCGGCAACACGAGCGGACCGCTCGCCGTCGCGGGCGCACTCGCGGCGGGGCCGGTCGTCGGCGCGGGCGTGCTGGTACTGTCGCAATTGTTCAAGGACCAGTTGCAGGGCCTCGCGCGTGTGTATTACCACGTCTCGGGACCGTGGTCGGCGCCGGTCGTCGAGCGCATTTCGGCGCCGGCCGGCGAGGCGGCCCCGGGCGCGCAGGCCGATGCGAGAACCACTGGGAGTCAATCGTGAGCAAGGTGGCGGCAATCCAGATGACCTCCGGCGCGGACGTCGCGCGCAACCTCGAGAGCGCCTACGCGCTGCTGCGCGGCGCGCGCCAGCAGGACGCGACGGTGGTCGTCCTGCCGGAGAACTTCGCGTTCATGGGACGGGGCGAGGCGGCCAAGCTGGACGTCGCCGAGGAGATCGGCGCCGGGCCGATCCAGGATTTCCTGGCCGACACTGCGCGCCAGTACGGCTTCTGGGTGGTCGCGGGCACGGTGCCGATCAAGGTGCCGGGCGAGACGCGCGTCGCCGCGGCCTGCCTGGTGTTCGACGGCGCCGGCCGCCAGGTCGCGCGCTACGACAAGATCCACCTGTTCGACGTCGACGTGCCGGGCAAGCTCGAAAGCCATCGCGAGTCGAAGGCCGTACGGCCCGGCTCGCAGCCGGTGGTGGTCGACACGCCCGCCGGCCGGCTCGGCCTAGCGGTCTGCTACGACGTGCGGTTTCCCGAGCTTTTCCGGCAGTTGCTGGCCGAGGGGGCCGAGTGGTTCAGCCTGCCGTCCGCGTTCACGGTGCCGACGGGCCGGGCGCACTGGGAATTGCTGTTGCGCACCCGTGCGGTCGAGAACCTCTGCTACCTCGTGGCCGCGGCCCAGTCCGGCTTCCACGAAAACGGCCGCGAGACGCACGGCGACTCGATGATCGTCGAGCCGTGGGGGCGCGTGGTCGCGCGATTGCCGCGCGGAACCGGCGTGATCACGGCAGAATTGGACCTCGCCCGCCAGCGCCGGCTGCGCCAGGATTTCCCGGCCGTCGACCACCGCCGGCTGGGGCCCGTCGCCGCACCCGTCAAGGAAACATGAAACCGACCATTCCGCCGCCGCTCTTCGCCCCGCAGCCCGCTGCGTTCGCCTCGACGCTCGCCAAGCGCGACCCGCTCGAAGTCGCCCGCGCATCGCTGCTCGCGCCGGCCGAACTCGACGAGGGCCGCGTCGCGCGGGTCCTGGGCGACGTCATGGGGCACGCGGTCGATTACGGCGACATCTATTTCCAGCTCACGCGCGAAGAGTCGTGGGCGCTCGAGGACGGCATCGTCAAGGATGGCGCGCACTCGATCGAACAGGGCGTCGGCGTCCGGGCGCTCGCCGGCGAGAAAACGGGGTTCGCCTACTCCGACGAAGTGATGCTGCCGGCGTTGCTCGAGGCCGCGCACGCGGCCCGTGCGATCTCGCGCTCCGGCTCGGGCGGGTCCGTGCAGGCCTGGCACGCCACCGGTGGCCGCGGGCTCTACCTGCCGATCGATCCGGTCGAGACGCTCGCCGACGACGACAAGGTCCGGCTGCTCGAGCAGATCGATCGCGAGGCGCGAGCGCTCGATTCGCGCATCACCCAGGTCATGGCGAGTCTGTCCGCCTCGCACGACACGATCCTCGTCATGGCGAGCGACGGGACGCTCGCGGGCGACGTCCGGCCGCTGGTGCGCCTGAACGTCAGCGTGATCATCGAGCACGAAGGCCGGCGTGAGCAGGGCTACGCCGGCGGCGGTGGGCGTTTCGCGTACACCGAGTTCCTGGCCTCGGGGCGCTGGAAGGCGCTCGTGCAGGAAGCCGTGCGTACGGCGCAGGTCAACCTCGAAGCCGTGCCTGCGCCCGCCGGCACGATGACGGTCGTGCTCGGCGCGGGCTGGCCCGGCGTGCTGCTGCACGAGGCCGTCGGGCACGGGCTCGAGGGCGACTTCAATCGCAAGGGCACGTCGGCGTTCAGCGGCCGGCTCGGCCAGCAGGTCGCGGCCCGGGGTGTGACGATCGTCGACGACGGCACGCTCGTTGCGCGTCGCGGCTCGCTCAACGTCGACGACGAGGGCACGCCGACACAGTGCACCACGCTGATCGAGGACGGCTGCCTCCGCGGTTACCTGCAGGACAAGCTCAACGCGCGGCTCATGGGCGTCGCCTCCACCGGCAACGGCCGGCGCGAGAGTTTTGCGGCCCTGACGATGCCGCGCATGACCAACACGTATATGCTGCCCGGACCGCACGCGCCGGAGGAGATCATCGCCTCGGTCGACAAGGGGCTCTATTGCCGCAACTTCGGCGGGGGCCAGGTCGACATCACCTCGGGCAAGTTCGTGTTCTCGGCGAGCGAGGCCTACCTGATCGAGAACGGCAGGATCGGCCGCCCGGTCAAGGGCGCGACGCTGATCGGCAACGGCCCGGAAGTCATGGGTCGCGTGTCCATGATCGGCAACGACCTCAGGCTCGACGACGGTGTCGGCACCTGCGGCAAGGAAGGCCAGGAAGTTCCGGTCGGCGTGGGCCAGCCCACGCTGCGCATCGAGGCGCTCACGGTCGGCGGCACCGGCTGAGCGAGGAACGGGAGATGTGGCTGCCACGTCCGCTTTACGAAGCCAAGCCGTACGCGAGCATCCTCATCGGGCTCGTATGCTTCGCCGTGGCCTGGTGGGTGGAGCGGTCGCCGCGCAGCGCACTGTTCGTGCTCGGCGGCGGGCTCGTGACGATCGGCGTGCTGCTCGCGATGAAGCGGCGCGACTATCGCAGCACGCAGTCCGACTACGATCCGCGCGCGATCGACGAGTAGGACTCGTCGCCGCTCTCGTCCACGTCGTCGTCGATCGCCTCGTCCTCGACTTCGTAATCCGCGTCGGTCAGCACCGTGGTCTGCACGGTGCGCGACTCGTCGGTCGGCGGCGGCGGGGCCTCGTAGCGCGTGTAGACGAGTTCGTGCGTACCGATCTTGATCACGTCGCCCGGCGTCAGCTTGTGCCGGCGCACGCGCTTGCCGTTCAGGTAGACGCCGTTCGTGCTGTTCAGGTCCTCGAGCACGCTGCCGTCCCGCGACGAGATCAGCTGCGCGTGGTGACGGCTGACGAACTTGCTGTCGACCTGCATGTCGTTGTCCGACGTGCGACCGATCACGAAGCGACCCGGCACGATCAGCGCGTCGCCGAGCTCGACACCCTTGAGCGTGAGCACGAGCCGGCCGACGGGCGGTCGCGCGTGCGGCGTGGTTTCCTCGAGCCGCGCCGGGATCAGGTTCGTGTGCGTCCGCGCCTGGTACTCCTGCCACTGCAGCTCGTCGATGGCTTCGTGCATGGCCGCGACGCTGACCGTGACCTGGTCCTGCGCGAACGCCGCGAGCAGCGCCGTGTCGCACAGCGTGTTGATCAGCCGCGGGATGCCTCCCGTGTAGCGGAAGATCAGCGGGAACGTGTCGGGCTCGAAGATCT
>DASUYI010000145.1:0-8209 GCA_036377475.1 Steroidobacteraceae bacterium
GATCGAGAAGGGCTCGTGTCGCTCGACGTGCGTCGTGTGCGTCCACAGGCCGGTGACAGCGTCGAACGCGTACAGCGGCAGGAACCGGTGGCCGCACTCGGCGACGAACTCGACGGCCTGCACGACGTAGTCGGCCTCCGCATCGTCCATCGAATAATGAAAGCCCACTCGGCACCAGCCGGGCTTGATGCCCTGGAAGCCCTTGCGCACCCAGTCGCGGTAGCGCTCGGAGGTGGGCGAGTCGATCCCGAGCAGGCGGTGCCCGTACGGGCCCGCGCACGAGCAACCGGCACGCGACTGGATGCCGAAGAGGTCGTTCAGCAGCACCGTGACGAACTTCGGGTGCAGGTAGCGGCCGCGCGCGTCGCGCAGGTTGAACGAGACGATGCCGAGGCGCCGCGTGGGATCGGGGTTGCCTAGGATCTCGACGCGTTCGTGGCGGGCCCAGCGTGACATCGCGCGCCCTAGCAGTTCGCGCTCGCGCGCCTCGATGCGCTCGACGCCGATGTGCCGCTTGAGGTCGAAGGCGAGCGCCGCCTTGAGCGTCTGCAGCACGCCGGGCGTGCCGGCCTTCTCGCGTTGCTCGACGTCGGCGATGAAGTCCTGGTCGAACGGGCTCACGTAGTCGACCGTGCCGCCACCCCCGACGCTCGGCGGCAGGTCGCAGCAATAGAGCCGTTCGTTGAACACGAGCACGCCGCTCGAGCCCGGGCCGCCCAGGAACTTGTGCGGCGAGATGAACACGGCATCGATCGACGCGTCGCCGCCCGAGCCGTCCGGCGGCGGGTTCATGTCGATCTCGACGTAAGGCGCACTCGCGGCGAAGTCGAAGCAGGCGAACGCATCGTGGGCGTGCAGCAGCTTCGCGATCGCATCGGTCGGCGAGCGCATGCCGGTGACGTTCGAAGCGGCCGAGAACGAGCCGATGCGCGGCCGCCCGAGGTACTCGGGTGCCCGCAGCAGTCGCTCGAGGTGCGCGAGGTCGATGCCGCCGTCGTCAGCGAGATCGACCTCGACGACGGTCGCGAGGCCCTGTCGCCACGTCACCTCGTTGCTGTGGTGCTCGTAGGGTCCCACGAACACGACGGGTTGCTTCGCCTGCTGGTAACTGCGGAACGCCTCGAACCGTGGCGCGCCCAGGAACTCGCGCAGGTGGTTGCCGACGGTGCGGCGCGTCGCCGGCGGCAACGCCACGCCGAGGATCTGCTGCAGCTTGTCGATCGCGCCGGTGGCGCCGGTGCCGCACGCGACGATGCGGCCCTGCGGACCCGCGTTCACCGCCTGCTTGATCGTGCGCTCCGCTTCGTGCAGCAGCCGGCTCATGCTGCGACCGGTCAGGTCGTCCTCGGTGTGCGTGTTGGCGTAGACCCGCTGCAGGTTCTGCAGGTAGCGCTCGACGAACGCGAGGCAGCGTCCCGAGGCCGTGTAATCGCAATAGACCATCAGGCGACGCCCGAACGGCGTGTCGAACGTCGAGTCGATGCCGACGATCTGCGAACGCAGGAACTCGAACGTCCACGCGGCGGTCATGGCGCGAGTCTAGCTGGAAAATGGGGACACCCCATTGTCCCGGAAATTCGGAGTGTCCCCATTTTCGGGGGCGGCCGGGAGGACTACCATCCCAAGTGCCGGAAACGTCATCGGCGTGAACGGGAGAATGGCCATGTTGCATGGACATCGATCGCTCCACCAGGTTGGCGCCCAGGATCCGGAACTCCGCAATTCGCCGATCGCGGAGGAAGAAGACGAGGAGACGGACGTCGTGCGCCAGCAGCAGCCGGGCGCGGCCGTGTGTTACTTCAATGGCGCGGAATTCGCCCACGGCAACTACGTCGTGAGCGGCTCGCAGGTCCTGCGCTGCCACTACGGCGTCTGGATCGACTCCGGCTCGTCGGACGAGCGCAACCCGTAGTCCGTCGCAGTCGGGGGCGGCGGGAGCCAGAGCCGGACCACGGCGCCCTGCCCGTCGGTCCGGTTGCCCGCCTCGAGCGTGCCGCCGTGCGCCTCGATGATCTCCCGGCACAGCGTCAGGCCGAGCCCGCTGCCGGCCGGCTTGGTCGAGTAGAACGGCAGCAACGCGTTGGTGAGCACCTCGGGCGTCATGCCCGAGCCGCGATCGCGCACCTCCACCGTCCAGCCGCCGCGATGACCATACACCCGGACGCTGGTCTCGCCCGCCGGCGAGCCCGCCTCCGTCGCGTTCTTGAGCAGGTTGATCATGACCTGCTCGAGCTGCGACTCGTCGAACCAGGCCGCGCCGGACGGCAGCACGTCCTCGACGGTGAACGGGCTGACCGCGTGCAACGACTCGAGAAAGCGGCGCCAGTCGACCATGGCCGGACGCGGCTTCGGCAGCTTGGCGAAGCGCGAATAGCCCTCGACGAACTGCGACAGGTGCTGCATGCGATCGTCGATCGCCGTGAACACGCGCTGCAGCTGCGCGGGCTCGGGATGCTGCGCGAGACGCTGCCCCGACTGCGCGAGCGAGGCGATCGGCGCGACCGAGTTGTTGATCTCGTGCGCAATCACGCGGATCACCTTTTTCCAGACCGCGACCTCCTGCGCATTGAGCTCGCGCGTCAACTGCTTGAGCAGGCGCAGCCGGTGCGGCTGGCCGTTCAGCAGGAACTGCCGGTGCGAGACGTGGAAGACGTGCGCGTCGTCGCCGAACTGCGTCGTGAAGAGCTGGTCGCGCGTGCTTTCGAGCGCCTCGCGCAACGCGGCCGGCTGCGACTCGAGCAACGGCGCGAGTGCGAGTCCCTCGAGCTTGCGACCGCCCGAGAACAGCTGCCGCGCCGCCAGGTTGCCGTAGAGGATCGTGCCGGTCGCATTGGTGAGCAGCATCGCGAGCGGCGACGCCTGGATCACCGTGTCGAGCAGCAGCTCGCGCTGGTAGAGCTCCTGCCGTTGCGAGCGCAGCTTCGAGCCGAGTCCGTTGTAACCCGCGACCAGCCGGCGCAGCCGTGCCTCGCGCGGTTCGGCGATGCTGACGCTGTAATCCCGGTCGTGCAGGCTCGAGAGCCCGTCGGCGAGCGCGTCGAGCAACGTCTCCTGCTGCTTGAGCGAGGTCCGTACCCAGTGGCCGAGCAACCCGTACGCGACGATCGTGAGCAGCAGCGCGAGCAGCTTGGGACCGGCCGGGATCTCGGCCAGCGCGAGCGCCGCGACCGTGAGCAGGCCGAGCGCGAGCAGGCAGGCCGTGACCTTGCGTTGGCGCATCGCTTTCAGCGACCTTCCGGCGAGCTCGCGGCGATGCCCAGCTTTTCCATGCGACGGTAGAGCGACTGGCGCGTGAGCCCCAGGTCGCGCGCCGCCTTCGCGACGACGCCCTGGTGTCGCGCGAGTGCGCCCTCGATCTCGGCGCGATCGGGTTCGCGTGCGGGCGTCAGCTCGGCCGCGGACCCCGCGCCCGCGGCCGCCGGCAGCATCAGGTCCGCGGGCCCGATCCGGTGCGAGCCGGCGAGCAGGCACGCGCGCCGGAGGCAGTTGCGCAGCTCGCGCACGTTGCCCGGCCAGTCGTGCCGCAGCAGCGCGCGCTCGGCCTCGGGCGTGAGCTCGTAGCCGGGCTCCAGGAAGTGTCGTGCGAGCGGCAGCACGTCCTCGCGGCGCTCGGCAAGCGGCGGCACGCGCAGCTCGATCACGTTCAGCCGGTAATAGAGGTCTTCACGAAACAGGCCCTGGCGGATCGCCTCGAGCAGCGACGTGTTGGTCGCGGAAATGATGCGGACCCGAACCTTTCGCGTCTGGCTCGACCCCAGCCGCTCGAATTCGCCGGTCTGCAGCACGCGCAGCAGTTTCGCCTGGCCCGGCAGCGGCAGGTTGCCGATCTCGTCGAGGAACAGCGTGCCGCCATTGGCGGCCTCGAACCGGCCCTCGCGCGCCTTCGCCCCGGTGTACGCGCCGCTCTCGGCGCCGAAGAGTTCGCTCTCGAGCAACTCGGACGGCAGCGCGCCCGCATTGACCTTGACGAAGGGCCCGTCCCGGGCCGCCGAATTGGCCTGGATGATCTCCGCGACGATCTCCTTGCCGGCGCCGTTCGGACCCGTGATCAGCACCGGGACGTCCGCGCGCGCCACCTGCGTCGCCGTCTGCACGACGGCGTGCAGCGCGTCGCTGCGATAGACGACGTCGCGCAGGTCGAACCGGGTTGCGAGCTCGTCGCGCGACCGGTCGAGGCGCCGCCGGCGCTCGCGCTCGACGTCGAGTACCGCGCGCAGCTGCAGCAGGTTGCGCACGGTGGTCACGAGCCGCGCGTTGTCCCACGGTTTCGCGAGGTAATCGGCCGCGCCGGCCTTGACCAGCTCCACGGCCGTCTCGAGGCTGGTCCACGCCGTCATCAGCACGACCGGCATGTCCGGGTGCGCGGCGCGGATCGCGCGAAACAGCTCGATGCCCTCCCGGCCCGAGGTCACCTCGCGCTGGAAGTTCATGTCCTGGATCACGAGGTCGACGCCGCCCCGCGCGAGCCGTTCGAGGCCCTCGCGCGGGGTGGCCGCCTGTTCGACACGGGCGCCCTCGAGCGTGAGCAGCACGTCGAGCGCCGTGCGCACCGCATCGTTGTCGTCGATGACCAGCAGCGTCCGTCCGTGCATCGTCCTCTTCGCGTCGGCCCCGGCGGGCCGGACGACTCGTCAAACCGTACGGGTGGCGATCGCGGGCGACACCAGCGAGGCACGGCGCGCGGGCCGCAACGCCGCCCCGAGGCTCAGCAGCCAGAGCGCCAGCGCACCGCCGACGAGATAATAGAGCTTCAGGCGCGGGAGTTCGAACACCGTGCTGAGCCAGTAGCCGAGCACGAGCGCGAGCACGCACCCCGTCACCACGCCGACCGTCGTGATCAGCCAGTTCTCGACGAGGAAGTAGCGCAGGATGTCGCGCCGCCGCGCACCGACGGCGCGACGCGTGCCGATCTGCTTGGTGCGCGTGCTGACGTTGAACGCGGCGAGGCCGAAGATGCCGAGCGCGGCGACGCCGACCAGCAGCCCGATCACCACGGTCAGGTAGAGCGCCATCGCGCGGTCGTCAGCGTAAGTCGAGGCCGCGACATACTCGAGCGTCCGTAATTTCAGGATCACGCGACCGTTGTCGAGCGCGCGCAGTTTGTCCTCGACAGCCTTCATGACCGCATCGCGCTGCCCGGGTTGGGCCCGCACGAGGTAGCGGGCGTAGGTTTCGTCGGGGATCACCGGCGACAGCGCGACGTTGCCGACCTTTTCCCAGCCCGGCCAGGAGCCGTGCATGTGGTCGAGGATGCCGACGATTTTCGCCGGCTGGCTCAGCGAGCTGTAGACCGTCTTGCCGAGCGCGGGCTCGTCCCCGAACAGTTCCTTCGCCGCGTCCCGGGTAAGGATGATCTCGGGTGGGAATTCGCTCGTGTTGCGCGGGAGCTTGCGCACGATCGAGGCGTCGAAGTTGCGACCCTCGGCGAGCGGCGCCCCGAACGTCTCGAGGCCCTGCTCGTCCACCTCGAAGTAATTGACCGGCGCGCGCTTGCCCTTCTCGTTCGGCTGCGTGTACACGGCCGTGCTCGAGCCGCCGCCCGAAAGCGGCAGCGCGTTGACGACCGTCGCGGCGCGCACGCCCGGGACGCTGCGCAGCACCTGCAGGTCCTCCCGCATCGTCGCCTCGCCCTGGAACTTGTCGCCGAGCGGCATGAAGGCTACGGCGAACACGTTCTCGACGTCGATGCCGTTCGGCCGGTTGATCAGCTCGAGCCGCTGCACGACGATGAAGAGCGAGTTGACCGCGATGGCGAGCGCGAGCGCGATCTGCAGGGCGACCAGGATCGCGCCGGTGGGGCTGCGCCGCAGCGAGCTCAGGATGTGCTTGAAGTCCATGTACGTGGGTCCTTGGGGCTACTGCGTCTTGAGGTACACGGCGGGCGCCGTCCGACCGATGCGCCAGGACGGATAGAGCCCGGCCACCGCGCCGGCGATCAGCGAGAGCGCGAGCGTCACGAGCACGACGACCGGGTCGATCTCGGTGAGTCGCTGGTACGCGTCGCGGTTCCAGTCCGAGTTGTAGATCGAGCGGATGCCCGCGAGCCCGCCGACCGCGAGCACCAGGCCGAGCAGCCCGCCCGCGAGGCCGAGCACGAGCACCTCGGTCATGTGCTGGCGCACGATGTCGCGACGGCTCGCGCCGAGCGCGCGGCGCAGCCCGGTCAGCGTCGCGGCGTTCAGGAACTTCGCGAGCAGCAGGCCCACGACGTTGACGAGGCAGACGCCGAGGAACAGCAGTGCGATGCCGATCAGCACGCGGTTGTCCTTCTGCACGACCTCGTTGCGGTCGAGCCACTGCGCGACGTCGTAGAGGCGGTTGTTGAGCGGGCGCGGCATGCGGCCGGCCTTCTTCTGTTCGCGTGCGTAGTTGTCGAGGAACGCCTGGTACTTGTCCCGTGCTGCGGCGGAGGGCAGTTCGGCCCACATCTGCAGCCAGACGCACTCGGAATTCAGGAAGTCCTGGTACGAGTTCTGCGTTTCGCTCTTCCAGCAGTTGGTATTGCCGTAGACGGGCATTTCGAGCGCGCGGGCGCGGCTGAACGGCAGGTAGACGTCCTCGGGATCCTCGAACATGCCGTTGTTGAGGTCGTGGAATTTCGGGCTCGGCGCCCAAGGTTCCAGCACGCCGACCACGCGGTAGTCCGTCTGGTCCAGCTTGATCGTCCGGCCGACGCTGTTCTCGCCGCCGAAGACCTTGTCGTTGGTCTCGGCGCTGAGCACCACCACGGGCTCCTGGGCCAGGTCCGCGCCGTCGCCCCATCCCTGCCCGTACTTGAACGGCACGTCGAACATCGAAAAGAACGCGTGCGTCGTCGCGCGCACGACCGTCTCGAACGGCTTCACGCCCGCGCGCTCGGGCAGCAGCAGCGCGCCCGTCTTGTACATGACCAGGCTGCGCGGTGCGGCCTTCGACTCGTGCAGGAACGTCGCGTCGCGGTGCGTGAGCAGCGTCGGCGGATGCTCGGGGTTGTCGTCGTCGTAGGGTTCCTGCGGGTCCCAGGTGTCGAGCGTGACGGCGAACAGTTGCGCGCTCCGATGCGGGATCGGGTTCGTCGCCATCGCGTGGTAGACCGTGAACGTGACCGTGCACACGGCGATGCCGAGCGCGATCGCGAGCACCATGAGGGCCGACAGCCCGGGATTGCGCCGGATGCTGTGCCAGGCGAGACGTAGGTCGTAGGCGTACATCGTTCGGATCCTTGGGTCCGTGCGGCGGCTCAGCCGTACGTCGCGGTGGCGACGGGCGAGTGCAGCGGCGTCACGGTAGCGGTGTGCGGTTCGTACGGCTTGAAGTCGGTGATCTGTCCGTCGATCACCTGCACGTTGCGATGCGCGCGCCGGGCGAGTTCCGGGTCGTGCGTGACCATCACGATGGTCGTGCCCATGCCGTTGATCTGCTCCATCAGGTCCATGACCTGACGCGCCATCAGCGAGTCGAGGTTGCCGGTCGGCTCGTCGGCGAGCAGCAGTGCGGGGTCGCCTGCAAGCGCCCGGGCGATGGCGACGCGCTGCTGCTGCCCGCCCGACAGCTGGGACGGCAGGTGCCTGGTGCGCGAGCCGAGCCCGACCAGGTCGAGCGCCGAGGTGATGCGCTCGCGCCGCTCGCTCGCGGACATGCGCCGGTAACGCAGCGGCACGTCGACGTTGTCGAAGACGTTCAGGTCCGGGATCAGGTTGAAGCTCTGGAAGATGAACCCGATCTTGTGGTTGCGCACGTGCGAACGCGCGTCGTCGTCGAGCTTGCTCACGTCCTGGCCGTCGAGCGTGTAACTGCCGCTGTCGAAGGTCTCGAGCAGCCCCGCGACGTTGAGGAACGTCGTCTTGCCGGATCCCGAGGGGCCCATGACGGCGACGAACTCGCCCTTCTCGACCTCGAGGCTGAACTCGCGCAGTGCGTGCGTCTCGAGGAGGTCGGTCCGGTACGCCTTGGTCACATTCTGCATCTGGAGCATGGAAGGTCCTTCCTGTGTGGGTTCAGTCCGCGAGCATCAGGCGCTCGGCATTCTTGAAGTCGTCGACGTCGGAAATGATGATCTCGTCGCCTTCGGCGAGCCCGCCGGTGATCTCGACCTCGCGCACGCTGATGGCGCCGGTCTGGATCGGGCGACGCTCGGCGGTGTCCCCGTCGATGACGTAGGCGTAAGTGCCGCCGCTCGTCTCGTAGAACGCGCCGCGCTCGACCTTGAGCACGCCGTCGCGCTTGTCCA
>DASUYI010000146.1:0-3861 GCA_036377475.1 Steroidobacteraceae bacterium
GCCACGAACTTCACGACCTGCTTCTGCATCTCGGTCGTCGCCTCGAGGCTGGCGGCCGGTGAGAACAGCGTGCCGTGGTCACCCGCCGTGAAGACCGTGTAACCCCCACTGCCCGGGCCGACCGGATTCGGACCGAGCGCGGTGAGCTTGGTGAGGCCGCCCGCCAGGATCAGTCGATCGGTTGCGGAGTTCGGGATCACGGCATCGCCCACCACTTCCATGAGGTGCAGCGGCACGGCGTCCTGCGCGCCGGCCACGTGGTTGACCGGGTCGCTCGAATCGACGATCGCCTGCAGGTCGCTCACGAACAGGTCGTAGATGTAGGAGTCGATGACGAGGCTCGCACCGAGCGCGGCCCTGATGCGCGGGCCGAACGTCGGCGAGTCGAGCAACAACTGCGTGATCACGCCGCCGGGTGCCGACGCCGACAGCGTGCGCACCGCCGTGTGGTCCGCCGCGACGATGCCGGTCATGGCGCCGAGCGAGAGACCGACCAGGTGGACGCGGTCCGGGTCGATGTCGGACACCGCGTCACCCGTGAGGTCGAGGCTCTTGATCGACTTCGACAGCACGTTCAGGTCGGAGGCCGCCTGGCGTCCGTTGTCGCGGCTCGTGAGCGGGCTCGGGATGTTGATGAAGTGCGCGCCGGAGGAATCGATCAACGTGTCGGGAGTGGCCGCGCTCGTCGAGTTGTTGATCAGGTCGACGTTGAAGGTCCGCTCGATCGCGCCCATGCAGGCCGGGTTCGGCGTGGTCGATGAGCAGTACAACGGACTCGTGTTGTCCGTGCCATTGCCATCCTCATTGTAGTCGGGCTTGAGCCCGTGCAACGGCAAGTCGATTGCCGCCACCACGACGCACGCGTCGGCGAACGAATCGGCCATCGCCATCGCCTGCGTCCGGTTGCCCGTGATGCCGTGCTGCACGATCGCGACGGGCCAACCCGAGGCCGGCTTGACGCATGCGCCACCGGCCGCGGTCGCGTTGGGCACCGTGACCAGCAACGGGATCGCCTGGTCCACTTTCTTTTCAGGCAGCGGATTGAAACGCGTGAGGTTACGGCTGGCGGGGTCGAGGCCCGGCACGGGCGACGGTCCCGCCGCGACCCAGTATTTCGTCAGCACGGACGCGCGGTCCGCGGGATTGGCGGCCGGGGTCAGGTAATACGGCACGACGGTCCGGCCGACGTAGACGTTGGCCTTGCCCTGGAGTACGCCGCCGGACGCCTGCTTCGTGTCGAAACCGGTCGGCACGACCGTGATCGGCTGCGCGGTCGTGGACGCGTTCAGCACGTCGAGCACGTCCTCGATCGATTGCGTCGAGAAGCTCCAGCTCAGCACGACGCTGGCCGGACTGATGCCGACAGCTCCCGCAATCTGCAGCTGCCCCTTGGTCAGTCGGCAGAGGCCGTAGTTGAGCGCGTCCGTCGTGGGGTCGAAATCGCTGCAGAGCGGGTCGTTCGACGCGGTCAGGTAGGACGCGTACTGGTCGTCCGGCGTGGCCGCCTGACCGTCCGTGCCCAGGATGCCATTCGTGAGGATCACGAGATAGCCGATGTTGACCACGCCGGTGCTCGGCGTCAGCGGCTTGAGCGGTGTGATCTTGAGCGTGCGGCCGTTGCCGTCGATCTCGTCGCCGACGCCGGCGGTGTAATCCTCGCCGGGCACCAGCACGCGACGAACCGGGCTCGTCGCGCCGGAGGGCAACTCGGCGCCCGTCGCCGGGGCCTTGGTGGTGTTGCTCAGGTACAGCTCGACGATGCGCACCGTGTTCGCCGTCAGCGACGCAGGGTCGATCGCCATGCTGAAGCGCGTCGTGATCGGGGCGGTGGTCGACCAGCCGTCGAGCGCGCTCAGGCCCTCGCGGTTCGAGGCGGGGCGCCACGGGATCGTGGCCGGCGGATTCAGCGTTCCGTCCGTCGAGCCGCTGAAGAACAGGTCCGTCGGGTAGGGCAGCGACCCGGACGTCGTGTTGAATTCGGCCTTGAAGACCTCGGTCGCCGGCCGCGGGTAGGGTTCTCCGTCTTTGGTGGCGGAGCAGCCGCCCAGCGCGATGGTCGCCAGCGCAGCCGCGAGCACCGGCTTCACCGGCCTGTTCCTGGACTCGAACATTGATATCCCCTCTTTGAATTGTCCGCGCGTACCATCGCGCGTCGTGATCGTTTCGAAGCCTACGCTCGCCCGTTGATGCCGCGCAACAACCGCAAGGATACGCAGCGTAACGGTCGTTTTGCGGCCGCAACAAAGACGCGGTCCGAGCGGACGACGCTTTCGCCGGCGCCGCGATCGACGCCGGGACGCGGCGAGATTCGTATCATCGGCGGCGCATGGCGCGGCCGTAAGCTGCACTTTCCGAACGTGCCGGCGCTGCGGCCGACACCGGACCGGGTCCGCGAGACGCTGTTCAACTGGCTGCAGTTCGAGATCTCCGGCAAGCGCTGTCTCGACCTGTTCGCCGGGAGCGGTGCGCTCGGGCTCGAGGCACTCTCGCGCGGCGCCCGCGAGGTCGTTTTCGTGGAGCGGGACCCGCACGCAGTCGGGGCCCTGCGCGACATGCTCGCGAGCCTGCAGTGCGAACGCGGGCGAGTCGAGCCGCGCGACGCGTTCTCGTTCTTGGCCCAAGGGACGGCGCACCCGTTCGACGTGGTGTTCGTCGACCCGCCCTACGACGAGCGCTGGCTGCCGACGGCCTGCACGGCGCTCGAAGACGGCGGCTGGCTCGCCCCGAACGCATGGATCTACCTGGAGGACGCAGCCGAACGCGGCACGCCCGCGGTCCCGGACGGCTGGACGCTGCTGCGGAGCAAGCGCGCGGGGGACGTGGGCTATCATCTGGCGCGACGCGGCGGACCGCGATGACGTCGACCACGCAAAAACAAAAGGGGCAGCGCATGGGCAGTCGCGCGATGTATCCGGGCACCTTCGACCCGTTCACGAACGGCCACAACGACCTGGTGCGCCGTGCGAGCCGCATCTTCGACAGGGTCGTCGTCGCGATCGCGGCGAACCCGAACAAGGCCCCGCTGTTCCCGCTCGAGAAGCGCATCGAGCTCGTGAAGACCGTCGTCTCGGACGTGCCGAACGTGGACGTGATGGGCTACACCGGGCTCACGGTCGATTTCGCGCGCCAGCACGACCTCAACGTGATGATGCGTGGCCTGCGCGCCGTCTCGGACTTCGAGTTTGAATTCCAGCTCGCGACGATGAGCCGGCACCTCACGGACCAGGTGGAAACGGTGTTCCTGACCCCGACCGAGCAGTTCAACTTCATCTCGTCGACCCTGATCCGCGAGATTGCCAGCCTCGGCGGTGACATCAGCGAGTTCGTTCATCCGGCGGTCGCCGCCGCATTGAGGGCCCGCTTCACCAAATGACGGCCTCTTTCGGGGTCGAGGTCGCCGTCTGCCATGCCTTGCGCTCGTGCTAGCGATTAACCGCGAGTCACTGGCCAATTAGCCACAGTTTCGGCGAACCGACCCACGCGTTAACTTGGTATTCGGACCGCGGGGCACTGCCCAGTGGGACGACCCCGAGCGATCCCCTTCGACTCCCGAAGAACATAAAGGGGAATCCTTATGAAACGTGTAATGGTTGCGGCGCTCGCGACACTATTCGCAACAGGGTCGCTTGCGCAGTCGTTCGTGCCGCCCGCCAGGGCGGGGAATCCAGACGTGCTGCGGCTGGGTGAAGAGTTCACCACCCTGTTCGTTTCGTGCGGCACACCGGTCACGCCGGACTGCCCGAATTACCTCGAACCGCTGCCGAGCCCGGCGCTCGTCCACTACATAACGTTAGGCGGGCGTGCGACGACTAACTGCTCCGGCTGGCTGTTCGTCGAGCGTATGAAGGAGAGCGGCCTGCA
>DASUYI010000147.1:0-3301 GCA_036377475.1 Steroidobacteraceae bacterium
AATAGTCGAGGTCGCCCCTCGCCCGGAAACTCTCGCCGGGCTCGTCGCCGGCGATCGAGGCGTCGTAGCTGCGCTGGCCGATGCCGAAACTGCCACCGACCTGCAGCGCGTCGGTCAGGCTGTAGTCGAACGCGGCGCGAAAGCCGGAGTCGCTGTCGAACTCCGCGCTCGTGCCGCCCTTGAAATCGGATTCGGTGGAGCTGAGGAACGCGATGCCGATGCTGCCTTCCCAGTCACCCTGCTCGAGTGGATCGGCCACCGCCGGCAGCGTGCAGGCCACGCCAGCGGCCACGACCAGCCATTTCGTCATCTTCATGCGGTCACTCCTTGATCGTTGATAGTAATCCCCTGCAAACCCTTGGCCCTCCCCCGGGCCTTCCGCACGCCGCTCCCCGCCGCCGTGGGGAGACGCGGCCATCAATACTCGTGGAACATCTGCTGGATCCGCGACGGATCGCTGGTCTGCGTCAACGCAAGTTTCAGCAGCACGCGCGACTTCGCCGGGTTCAGCTCACCAGAGGCGACGAAACCCTTCGCGTCGTCGATCTCGTCGTTGCGGAGCACCATCCCGGACGGCAGCCGCGTGCTGCGCACGACGACCACGCCGCGCATCGTAGCCCGTGAGAGCGCATCGAGTGCGGGCATGTTCACGTTACCGTCCCCCACGCCCGCCACGACGATGCCTTTCGCGCCGTGAGCAACTGCTGCATCGATCAGGTCCGCGCTCATGCCCGCGTGCGCATAGATCACGTCGACGCGCGGCAGGCCGTCGCGACCTGCGACGGAAAACCCCGTGGCCTTGCCGAGCTTGCGATCCATCGGCTCGAACCAGTCGACCTTGCCGGCATGGACGACGCCCGCTGGCCCGCGATTGATGCTCGAAAACGTCTGCACGCTGCTCGTGTTCGTCTTCACGACGTTGCGCGCGTAATGGATCGTGTCGTTGAGCACGACGAGCGTGCCCTTGCCCTTCGCGCCCGGATTCGTCGCGACGGCGACGCCGTTGTAGAGATTGCCCGGGCCGTCCGCGCTGATCGCCGTGGCGGGACGCATCGCGCCGACCATCACGACCGGCTTGTCGCTCCGGGTCACGAGCGAGAGGAAGTAGCTCGTTTCTTCCAGCGTATCGGTGCCGTGCGTGATCAGCACCGCGTCGGTGTCCGCCCTGCCCAGCGCTTCGTCGACGCGCCTCGCGAGCTCGAGCCAGATCGCGTCGCTCATGTCCTGGCTGCCGATGTTGGCGACCTGCTCGCCCGAGACGATCGCAAGCTCGTCGAGGTGCGGCACCGACGCGAGCACCGCGGCGACATCGTAGACTGCGGACTTGTAGGCGTACCCGGTGGCGTTCGTCTGCGCTCCGGCGATCGTGCCGCCGGTGGCGAGGACGCGCACGGTCGGCAGTTCCGCGGACCGGGCGGCTGTTGGAAGCGCCGCGGCGAACGTCCAGCCGGTGAGCCACAGGATCGACGCCGCGCGCACCATGCTCGGACCCGTCACGGACCGCGGGACTCTGCTGCGTCTTGTCGCGTGGACGACGATGCGGTCTTGCCAGCGCTTTCGCCCGAATCGAAGCCGCCGCCCAGCGCGAGGTAGACGTTTACCCGCTGGACGAGTTGCTCGGTCTGCACGCGCAGGAGCGACGCCCGCGAGCCGTACACGGTGAGCTGCTGCTGCTGCACGCCCCGCAGGTCGGCGGAGCCGACGCGATAACGAACCTGCGCGAGGTCGGCGGCGCGCAGGTTCTCGTTGACCGCGCGCGCGAGGACCGCTTCGCGACGCTTGGCCGCGAATTCGGCCGACAGTGCGTTCTCCACGTCGCCGAACGCCCGTGCGCCGACCTGCCCGTACTCGGCCACCGCTTGCCGCTGCTCGGCCGTGCGTATCCGGACCTGTTGCCGGAGCGCGCCGCCGCTGAAGATTGGCGCCATCAGGCTCGCGCCCGCGCTCCAGACCGGGTCGTCGCGGTTCTTGAGCACGAACAGGTCGCTGGAGATGTCGTTCACGGATGCGGTCAGCGATATGCGCGGCAGCCGCGCGGCCTTCGCTTCCTGTTGTCGGCGAAACGCTGCCGCCACGCGCCGCTCCGCGGCGACAACGTCAGGCCGCCGCTCGAGCAATTCCGAGGGCAAGCCCGCCGGCACGGGCCCGGGCACGGCCGTAAGTCCGGACGCGACGTCGAGGGTGGCCGCCGGGTAACGCCCGACGAGCGCCTCGAGGGCGCGCAAAGCCTGCTCTCGGGCGAGGCGCAGTTGCTCGACCGTGTCGCGGAAGCTCTCGACGTTGGCGCGCGCGAGCGCCGAGTCGTAGCCGTCGCCTTTGCCCACACGCTCGCGCTGTTCGGAGAGGTCGACGAGCTGCGTGGCGGCCCCGAGCATCTCGTCCGCGAGTCGCTGCTGCAACCCGGCCTCGACGGCGAGGAAATACGCCTTGGCGGTCATCGCGGCAACCGATTGTCGCGCGTACTCGCCGTCGGCCACGGCCGCGGCATAGGCCTCGTACTGCGCAGCCTTGGCTGAGCGCACGCGCCCCCAGAGGTCGAGCTCCCAATCGGCGAACAGGCCGACGCCCTGCAATCCCGAGGAGTCGCCGCTCATTTCGCCGCCGCCGCGTGCGAGCAGGTTGACCTGCGGCCACAGCGTCGAATCGGCGAGCTCTGCGTATTCAGCGGCAACCTGCACGCGCGCCGCAGCGACGCGAAGGTCCGGGTTGTGCGCGAGGGCCTCCTTCACGAGGCCCTCGAGTCGCGCGTCGCCGAACGACGCGAGCCACGAAGTCGCAACCGCGCCGCTCACTTCGCCGCCCGTCCAGGCGCCGGGCACTTGTAGCGCGGGCAGCGCGTCGCCGCGATAGTCGGCGGTCTTCGGCGGCGGCGCGAGCGCGCAGGCCGACGCCACGGTCACGCAAGCAAGCATCCAGCCGTTGCGCAGGCTGCGTGTCATGTCAGTGCAGCTTCAGCACGAGGTAATCCGTGTACGCACCGACGCGCAGGATCACCATGCGCACGATGTGGATCATCTTGCCGTGGTCGGTGTACACCGCAGCGTGGCCGGCCGCGCCGGCCGCGATCAGCAACGGCTTGTCCGCCTCCTCGACGTCGAACTTGACCGCGAACCGGTTCGGCGGCGCGGTCAGGACGCCTGTCATCGGCAGAGTGCCGCTCTGCTGCATCTGGCCGGCGCCTGTCGCCCAGATGATCGAGTCGACCTTGGCGCGGACAACGCGGCCCGGATTGGTCTTCAGCGTGAACTCCGCGTAGTTGCCGGGTTCGATCTGGTGCAGCTCATTCTGGTGGTAGAGCGCC
>DASUYI010000148.1:0-2955 GCA_036377475.1 Steroidobacteraceae bacterium
GGACTGGCAGAGCACCGATACCTCGTGCTCGGCGACCATCGCGAGCCGCTGCGACGGGTCGAATCGCGCGTCGTGCAGGAGGCAGGCGGCGCCCATCGTCCACGGGGCCACGAAGGCGTTGCGGGCCGACTTCGACCAGCCGCTGGCCGCGGTGCACCACGCCAGCTCGCCGGCACGCGCGCCGAACCAGTGCGCTGCCTGCGTGTGCTGGCCGCGCAGGTAGCCCTGCGTGTGCACGACGCCGCGCGGCTCCCCGGCGGTCCCGGAGGTGAAGATCACGAGGGCGGGATGATCCACGGTGGTGTCTGCCGCCGCCGCCGTGTCCGGCTCGGCGCGGGGGAGGCCGTCGGCTTCGACGTCGTGGCAGCGGGGTGCGTGCTCGACGTCCCCGAGTGCCCGCTGCAGTTCGTCCATGTCGCGCTCCGCCGCCAGCACGAGCGCGGGCCGCGCGGCGCGGATGCGAAGCGCGAGGTCCTTTGCGCGCAGCTGCTCGGACCCCGGCAGCGCGACCGCGCCCAGCCGCCACGCGCCCAGCAGCGCGAACACCCATTCGGGCCGGGCGCCCATCAGCGTCATCACCAGGTCACCGCGGCCGATGCCCAGGCGCGCGAGGCCGGCCGCCGCCGCGGCGGCCTCGCCGGCCACGTCGGCGAACGTGAAAGAGCGCACGGAGCCGTCCGGCCCCACGGCACGCAGCGCCTCGTCGCGGGGGCGCTCGCGCGCGAGCCGCTCGACCACGTCGCGCGTGAAGTTGAAGGTTCGGCTGCTCAGGCGCATGATGGTACGCGGGGCAATCGCAGTTGACGTGGGCGGGCGCTGACCACTACGCTCGATCCGAGGGGACTTTGGGGGAGAGGGCCAATCGCATCCGTTTCGCGGCCGTGGTTTTCGTCACGGCCATCCTGTCGGTGCCCGCGACCGCCGGCGCCGCGATCAACCCGACCCGCGACGCGGCGAGCATCGCGGCCGCGCTCGCCGACGGCCCGGATGGCCCGAACATCACGGGCGCGAGCTTCCTCGCGATCCCGCCGAACGGGAACCCGGCTGCGGTCGCCGACTCGGCGCTCACGTCGTTCCCGCTCACGGGCGGTAGCTACGGCATGCTGACGAGCGGAGACGCGACGCTTGCGGACGATCCCAACGCCGCCCCGAACACGGGGGCGTCGAACGGCGGCGCAGCGGTCCGCGGCGGCACCGAGCGCGACGTCACGATCCTGAAGGTCGACCTCACGGTGCCGAGCGGCGCGAACTGCCTGTCGGTCGACTTCCGGTTCTTCTCCGAGGAGTTCCCGGAGTTCGTGGGCAAGTCCGTGAACGACGCGTTCGTGGCCGAGCTCGACAGCTCGACCTGGACGACGGCGAGCAACGCGGTGAACGCGCCGAAGAACTTCGCATTCGATCCCACCGGGCAGGTCGTCAGCATCAACAGCACGGGCGTCACGAGCGTGGCGGCGGCCAACTCGGTCGGCACGACCTACGACGCCGGCACCACGCTGCTGCGGGCCTCGACGCCGACGACCCCCGGCAGCCACTCGCTGTTCCTCTCGATCTTCGACCAGGGCGACAGCATCTTCGACTCGACCGTGTTCGTCGACCGGCTGGCGGCCACGAAGACGGCGGCCGGTCAGTGCAAGGCGGGTGCCGCCGCGGCGACGCCCAGCCTGAAGGCGACCGACGTCATCAAGCTGCCGTCGAACAAGAAGTGCGTCAGCCGCCGCAAGTTCCGGATCCGCATCCGCCAGCCGGGCGGCATCAAGATCCAGACCGCGCTCGTGTTCGTGAACGGCAAGCGCGTGCGCGTGCTGTCCCGAAAGGTCCTGGGCCGCAAGCGCAAGGTCTCGACCGTCGACCTGCGCGGCCTGCCGCGGGGCACCTTCCGGGTGCGGATCGTGGTGCTGACGACCGAGGGAACGTCGCTCCGGCACACGCGCAAGTACCGCACGTGCGCGAAGAAGCGCAAGTCCAAGCGCCCGCCGAAGCTCTAACTTTCGTACAGCTTGATGACGCGCACCGTGCCGTCCGGCGTCGCGTCGACGCAGAGGTAGCACAGCACGCACTCGTCGAGGTTCTCCTCCACGATCTCGAGCGTGCCCTCGGGCGCCTGCGCGAAAATGTCGACCGGGCAGACTTCGGTCAGCTTGCGTGCCAGGTCGGCATCGCGCGCGACGGCGTCGTCAACCTCGACGTCGATGAAGATCGCCCTGCCGGGGGCCACGCTCACGACGCCACCGCCTGGCCGAGTCGCTCCTTCACGAGCCCCGGGATCTCGGCGATCTCCTCCGCGACCGTGATGCCGGCCTCCCGCAGCCGCTCGATCTTCTCGGCGGCTGTGTCGGCCTTGCCCTCGACGATCGTGCCCGCGTGGCCGAAGCTCATACCGGGCATCTCGTCCATGAACTTCCCGGCCATGAACGCGACGATCGGCAGCCGGCTCTTGTTCTCGGTCACCCATCGGGAGAGGTCCGCCTCCATGCGTCCGCCCGGCTCCGTGTAGATCACGATCGCCTGGGTCTGCTCGTCGGCCTCGAACAGCGGCATCAGCTCGGTGTAGGTCGAGCCGATGATCGCGTCGCCGCCGATCGACACGGCGGTCGACTGGCCCAGGCCGGCAGCCGTGAGAGTGCTCGAGATCTCGGTCGTCATCCCGCCACTGCGCGACATCACGCCCACGGGACCGGGCGTGTAAGCCTTCGCGGCGTCCTTCGCCGGGCCGCCGATGCCGCCCATCTTGATCACGTCGGGCACGATCACGCCGAGGCAGTTGGGGCCGATGATCCGCGCGCCCTTCGCGTCGGCCAGCTCGACCATCTGCGCCACGTCGCGGCGCGGGATCCGCTCGGTGACGATCACGATCAGCTCGACGCCGTGCTCGAGCGCTTCGAACACAGCATCCTTCGTGAACGCGGGGGGGACCGTCACGACCGAGCCCTGGATCGGGCCGCCGTGGTTCGCCAC
>DASUYI010000149.1:0-2416 GCA_036377475.1 Steroidobacteraceae bacterium
TCGAGGTGCGGCCAGCCATAACCGAACACCGCGGCGACCAGCAGCCCCGCGAACCCGGAGGCGATCGGCACGAACCGGCGCCCGGCAAAGAACGCGAGGTAGTCCGGCAGCCGGATGTCGCTGTACCGGTTGTAGAGCGCACCTGCGATCAGTCCCGAGACGATGCCTACCGGCACGCTGAGCTTGGCGATTTCGCGCGCTTTCCAGTTCGCGACCGCGAGATCGCGCGCGGCGCCTTCGAAAGCCGCCACGGCTTCGGGCGGGACCGCCAGCATGACCTCGACGCCCTTGGTCGTGACGACGTACCCGACGACCGCGGCGAGTCCGGCCGCGCCGTGGTTCTCTCGCGCGAAGCCCACGCCGACGCCGATCGCGAACAGCAGGCCGAGGTTCGAGAACACCGCGTCGCCGGCCGCGGCCATCCACGCGATGCCGAGCAGGTCCGGCTGGCCGAGCCGCAGCAACAGGCCCGCGGCCGGCAGCACGGCGATCGGCAGCATCAGCGCGCGCCCGAGCCGTTGCACGCCCTCGAGGCGCGGCATGCGCAGGTTGATCATGTTTGCGGCACCGCGTTGAACTCGTGATGAGCCGACGTGAGCGGAGATGCCGCCGCCAGGCTGCGGACCTCGTCGGCGCTCTCGCACCCGAGGGCACGTTGCGCGAGCGCCCGGCACGCCTCGTATTCGAGTGACGCGACGCACGCTTTCACCGCGGGCACGGCCGCGTATGCGACCGAGAGTTCGTGAACGCCCAGCCCGAGCAGGACCGGGATGGCTGCCTCGTCCATCGCGAGGCTGCCGCAGACGGCGACGTCCCGGCCGTGCAGATGCGCGGCTTCGCACACGCGCGAGACCAGTCGCAGCACGGCCGGGTGCAGCCCGTCGAGCCGGGCGGCGAGTTGCGGATGCATGCGGTCCATCGCGAGTGTGTATTGGGTCAGGTCGTTCGTGCCGATCGAGAAGAAGTCGACGTGACGCGCCAGCGACTCGGCGAGCACGGCCGCCGCGGGCGTCTCGATCATCGCGCCGAGGGCGACCGGGGCTTCGCGCCCGACCGCCGCGGCACTGGCGGCGACTTCCGCGCGGACGTGCGCGATCTCGCCCGCGTCGGTGATCATCGGCAGCAGGATCCGGCACTGCTCGGCCGGTTCGACCCGCAGGATCGCCCGCAACTGCTCCCGCAACAGGTCCGGCCGATGCAGGCTCGTACGGATGCCCCGCAGTCCGAGCGCGGGATTTGCCTCGACCGGCATCGGCAAATAGGCGAGTGGCTTGTCGCCGCCCACGTCGAGGGTGCGGATCGTGAGCGGGCGCCCGTCGAGCCGCCTCGCGATCTCCTGGTAGACGGCGTGCTGCTCGTCCTCGCCGGGCGCGGTGCGTCGATCGAGGAACAGGAACTCGCTGCGCAGCAGTCCGCAGCCTTCGGCGCCCGAGTCCACGGCGCGCGTCGCCTCGTCCGGCGCACCGAGGTTCGCGTAGATGCGCACTCGCGTGCCGTCGGCCATCCGTCCTTCATGGCGCGCAAGGGCCCGCTCGCGTTCACGGCGGGCGCGCAGGGCCGCGATGCGTTCCGCGGCCCGCGCCTGCAGCGCGGCGTCCGGCGCCAGATGCAGCAGCCCCGCTTGCGCGTCGAGCAACACGGTCGTGCCGTCCGGCACCTGCTCGATCGCTGGACCGGCGGCGACCAGCATCGGCAAGCCGATCGAGCCCGCGAGGATCGCGACGTGCGACGTCGGACCACCGCCAGCCGTGCAAAGGCCCGCGATCCGCGAGCAATCGAGCGCCGCGAACTGCGACGGCAACAGGTCCGCGGCCAGCACGACCGCGCCGTCGGGCAAACGCGTGCAGTCGGCCGACTCGAGGCCGAGGCCGAGTGCGGTGAGCACTTGCGCCTCGAGGTCGCGGAGGTCGGCAGCACGTTCGCGGAGGTAGGCATCGTCCATGGCTTCGAGCGATCGGGCCTGCGCGGCCGTTGCATCGCGCCACGCGTGACCCGCGCTGTGGCCCTGCTCGATCGACTGCTCGGCCGCCTCGATCAACACCGGATCGTCGAGCAACAGCTCGTGGGCCGCAGCGAGCTCCTGTCGCATCCGATCGGCTCCCTGCGCCTGCTGGGCGAGCCGGGCGCGCACCGCGCTCAGCGCGTCGCGCAAGGCCGTCGCCTCGGTAAACATGTCCTCCCCTGCGATGGGAACATCGAACACGGCGGCGCGCAGGTGATGCGCCGGTCCGAGCGCGAGACCTCGACTCGCGATGACAGCGCGCACGGTGTCGGGCGGGACAGTGGATTCGCCCGGCGCGTTGGCTGCGAAGGTGGTGCCCAGCGCGTCGCGAATGGAGGTTGCTGCGTTGGACGCCGAGGAAGCCGCCTCGGCCGTCGTCAGCACGGCTGCGATCGCGTCGAGCACGCTCACGCC
>DASUYI010000150.1:0-3728 GCA_036377475.1 Steroidobacteraceae bacterium
CGACGACGACACGGATACCGGGCGGGAAATTCTGCTGCTCTGCGCGCTGGTCGTCGCCTGCGCGAACTCCGTGACCGCGCGCGCCGACGCTCCCTCCGGGCAGACCGACGGCAGGACTCTCGCGCCGTACGAGCACACGTCGACCTCGACCCGCGGCTGGTGGCGTGAAGGCGCCACGCGTCTGCAGGCGTTGCTGCAGATCCCCGCACTTCGTGGCGCGCGCAAGGACGAGCCGGAGTGGCTGCGCAGGCGTTCGGGTGCAGAACTCGTCGAGGCCCCGATGGCGGCCGACGACGGCGCCGTCTGTCTCGTGCTGCAGGACGAACGGCCTGACGGCACCGACCTGCTGACGGCGCGCTACACGCTGCACGACCGCGGTGCACTGAAGGCGTATGCCGGCGCGGGCCTCAACCGGGCGCAGTACTTCCACGACGACCCGAGCGACCCGGGTCCGACGTGGTTCAACAAGCGCAACCGACGCACGTCGATGGGTCCGGCGGCCGAGCTCGGCGCCGAGGTGCAGGTATCGACGCGCGTGCGGCTGAATGCCGACGTCCGCTGGATCGACCTCGACACGCGCGCCGAGGCGCTGCGCACGGACCACGGCCCGGTGTCGGCCGAGCCGGTGCTGTTCGGGCTCTCGATCGGGTATCGCTTCCGCTGAACGGCGGGTGAGTTACGCCGAGGGGATGAAGTCGTCGTCGCCCTGCTGCGCGCGTTCGAACGTCAGGAACTGCCAGTAACCGCACACGCGGTCCTCCGGGTAACTCCGGCACACCGCGGGACGCGCCTCGTAGACGGTGCAGCGACGCGCGTCCTGGTCGAAGAAGCGGCACGTCGACTTGTAGACGTGGTCCTTCTTGTGGCGCAGCAGTTGCTCGTCGAGTTCCCCGGACCGATAGCGATACGTGAACCTGCGACGCGCCGCGGCGACGGCGATGCCGAAATGTCGCGCGAGTCGCTCGATGTCGAAGTCGCTGACGGCGATGCGCGCGTAGCTGCAGCAATAACCGGGACACCTCGAGCAGTCGTAGCGTGGCTTGGCGGGCTTGCTGGTCATGCGGCCGTATGATCATGATGCGGGAGCCGCAGTGTAGCGGTCGCGATCACGCGTTGCACCGCTCCGCACGCGCGTCTACTCACGGCTCACTGCGTCGGGCCAGCGCGTGACGCGCAGCGTCCCCTCGGTCAACGCTCCCGACGATCGACGGTCGAGTCTCAGGACGGTGCCGCCACGTTCGAGTTCGACGTCGGCGAGCTTGATCCAGCGTGCGCCCCACCGCGTGAGGTCGACGTCGAGATCGACGCCGCCGAGCGTGCCGCGCAAGCAGCTGGCGTTGCCGTCCGCCGCGGCGTGCCACAGTGCGAGTTCGTAGCGTCCTGTCTCGCGCGTGCGCCAGCGCCACGTGAGCGCGTCGTGGCCGGCACGCCGGGACTCGACGAACGTCGGCCGCTCGAGCCCGCGGTCGAGGCCCAGTTCGCGCAGCAGTCGTGCCGTGAAGTCGCCGAGCCCGGCGACGTCGCCGGGTGGGGGGTCGGTCGCTTTCCACCCGTTGGTGAATGCCGCGACGATCAGTCGCCGGCCGTTCGGCAATTCGGCGTACATCGCGTCCTGCAGCGTGTCGAACGCGCTGCCGATCTTGTTCTCGTGCAGCGTGCCCGGTGGGAGGCCGCCGCCGAGCGCGCTGAACGCGGAAAAGGTCGGCCGACGCAGCAGCGACCGCATGTAGTCGGTCGACTCCGGTTCGAGCGCGCCGGACACGACGCCGAGCAGCAGCGCCGCCGTCAGGTTCGGCGTCATCGCGTTGCGGCCGAGTTGCTGCCAGGCGACGCGCTCGAGTCCGGCCGGCTCTTCGCCAGAATTCGTGGGGTAGGTCTTGGTGAACAGGCGTTGCGGTCCGAGCAGCCCGGCGGCGTCGAGCACGCGTTCGGTGTAGCGACGCTGCTCGATGAATCGCGCAAGGTCGGCGCCTTCGACCGGCCCGTTCACGACGCCGCTGACGCGATCGACGACCTCGCCGGTCGCGACGTTGTCCGATGCGACGATCATCGGCCGAACGAACTCGTCGAGGCAGGCGGGCGCACGACCCTGCTCGCGGCACCAGTGCACCGCGCCGACCAGGAAGCCGAGCTTGACCGTGCTCGCGGGGTACGCGGTCGCGTCCCCCTCCACCGCGCCGCGCCGCCAGCGGCCGTCGTCGTCCTCGACCAGCACGCTCACCTGCATGCGGTCGAACGACTGCCCGCGCAGGAAGGCCGTGCGCGCACGCTCGACTGCCCGTTGCACCTTCGCGTCGTCGCGGATTTCCGGCAGGGCGGCCGCCGCACCGGACACGCCCGCCGAGGCCAGCGCGACGAGCGCGACCGTCTCGAGCGCGAGCGCCGTGCCGACTCGCACGCGCCCCTGCATGACCGCGCCGGTCGTCCACAGCAGGGCGACGATCGCGAGCGCGCCGGCGAACAACGCCGCGCGGGAAAGATCCTCCGCGAACCACAGCAGCGGCACGGTGCCCAGGATCCCGACCGTCAGTTGCACCGTCGCGAACACGCGGACCGTGCGATTCATCGGCGGGTCGTAGGTCCGCACCTGTCGCAGGTCGAACGCGGGTTTCTGCCATGGCCCGCCGGTCGCGCTGGCCGGTTGCCAGCCCGGCGGCATGAACCACACGAGGACCTTGTCGCGCCAGCGTTCAGCGTGCCACGACTTGCGCGCGAGGTCCGCGTACACCTCGACGTTGGCCCACAGCGGGTCCCAGGAGTTCAGCGGGGCGCGCGTGCCGTAGACGCACCGCTCCGATTCCTCGACGAACGTGCCGAAGAGCCGGTCCCACAGCATGAAAATGCCGCCGTAGTTGCGGTCGATGTAGCGGTCGTTCACCGCGTGGTGGACCCGATGGTTCGACGGTGAGGCGAACCAGCGGTCGAACCAGCCGAGCTTGCCCACGAGTTCCGTGTGGATCCAGTACTGGTACAGCAGGTCGACGATCGCGGCGACCGCGAACATCGCGGGCGGCACGCCGGCCAGCGCCATCGGCACGTAGAAGATCCACGAGAGCAGCGCGCTGCTCGAGGTCTGGCGCAGCGCTGTCGACAGGTTGTAGCACTGGCTCTGGTGATGCACGACGTGCGCCGCCCAGAACACCGCGCTCTCGTGGCCGAGCCGGTGGTTCCAGTAGTAACAGAAATCGTAGAAGACGATCGCGAGCAGCCACGTCCACCACGTGTCGGTGGGCCAGTTGCCGAGCGCGACGTGCTCGAACACCCAGGCGTAGATGCCGATCGTGAGCACGCGCACGAACAGGTTCCCGACCTGGCTCATCACGCCGAGGCTCAGGCTGTTGACCGCATCGTTGAGTCGATAGGCGCCGCGGAGGCCGCGCGCGCGCGCGACCAGCAGCTCGATCGCGATCAGCAGGAAGAACACCGGCGTCGCGAGTGCGATGGCCTTGCCCATGCGTCGCCCCTCAGCCCTCGACGTGCCAGCCGCGCGAGCGCGACACGGCCTGCGACCAGCGCGCCAGGCGCGACGCGGCCTCGTCCCGCGACATCGCCGGGTCGAATCGCCGCTCGGCGCGCCAGTTCGCGGTCACTTCGGCGGACGAGCGCCAGAACCCCACACCCAGTCCCGCCAGGTACGCCGCGCCGAGCGCCGTGGTCTCGGTGACCTCCGGGCGCACGACCGGCACGCCGAGCAGGTCGGCCTGGAACTGCATCAGCAGGTCGTTCGC
>DASUYI010000151.1:0-6204 GCA_036377475.1 Steroidobacteraceae bacterium
TGGTGTTCTGCACGACCGCCGGCACTGTGCCGCCGTCGTGCGGCAGGTCGGCGAGCAGCGGCGGCGCGGAGACGTCGTAATCCCAGATGTCGTGGTGGACGGTCTGGAAGTGCCAGATCGGCTCGCCCGTCGTGGCGTTCAGCGCGACGAGCGAGCTCGAGTAGCGGTTGTCGCCCTTGCGCATGCCGCCGAAGAAATCCGGCGCGGCGGAGCCGACGGGCGCGTAGATGATGCCCCGCGTCTCGTCCGCCACCATCGTGGACCAGACGTTCGCCGCGCCCGTCCGCAGTGCGCTGCCCTCGAGCCACGTCGCGAAGGCCGGATCGGCCGGGTCGCGTGGAATCGGGTCGAACTTCCAGCGTGGCTCTCCGGTGCGTGCGTCGAATGCGAACACGGTGCCGGGCGGTGCGTCGGTGCGGATGTTGTCCATCACGAACGAGCCGACCGCGACCACGCCCGCGGCGACCACCGGCGCGGAGGTGATCTTGGATTCGCCCGCGAACTTGTCGGACCAGTCGCGCGAGATGCGCACCTGCCCCGCCTGACCGAAACCGCTGCAGGAGCGTCCGGTGCGACTGTCGACCGCAACGAGACGCGAGTCGTTCGTGCCCATGAACACGCGCGTCGCACACGCGCTGCCCGGCACCGCCTGCCGGTCGCGCCAGGCGCTCACGCCGCGGCAGTTGTAGTGGTAGGGCAAGGCATGGTCGAGCGCGACCTTCGGGTCGTAGACCCAGCGCTCGCGCCCGGTGGCGGGATCGAGCGCGACCATGCGATTGAACGGCGTGCAGAACACCAGCAAACCGTCGACGACGATCGGCGTGGTCTGCGTGGAACTGTTGGCGATGAGCTCCGGCCCGCGACGCCGCAGCTCGCCCGTGGAGTAACGCCAGGCGACCGCGAGCTCGCCGACGTTGTCCCGGTCGACCTGTTTCGCGGTCGAATAGCGCGTGCCGCCCGAGGTGCCGCCGAAATAGCCCCAGCCCGCGTCGGCGGCGCCGGCGAGCACGGGCAGTGCGACCGCGACGAGCCCGACCAGCGCGCGCATCAGACGGCCGGCCGCAGGTACTCGATGATCGGCGTGCCGTCGAGACACGCCCAGCCCGCCGCCGCCATGGCGACGTGGTACGGCGCGTCCTGGTGCGTCTTCTGCGCCGCCGTGTCCGTGAAGCACTCGTAGATCACGAACTCGTTGTCGTCGTTGCCGTGCAGCACCTCGAACAGCAGCGTGTCGGGCTCGTGCCGGTGCACGTTGGCCCGCAGCTCGCCGATCAGCCGCAGGAACTCTTCGCGTTTTTCCGGCTTGGTGCGCACGCGCATGTACGCGGCGAGCCCGACGGTCTTGCCCATGCTCCCCCCTGCTTCGTGCCGGTTCGTCCGCTCAGCCCGTCCGCGCGAGTCCCTGGCCCTGCAGCGTCGCGCGCACGGCCTGCTCGATCCTGTCGGGCGATGGAATCCACAGCTGCTCGAGTTCGGGCGTCGCCGGCACCGGCGTGTGTGGCGGCGTGACCTTCTGCACGGGCGCCTTGAGCGCCGCGAAGCCCTCGCACGCGGCAAGCCCGGCGATTTCGCTCGCCATGCCGCAATACGGGTCCGCCTCGTCGACGACGACGAGCCGGCCGGTCTTGCGCACCGATTCGAGGATCGTGTCGCGGTCGAGCGGGGAGGTCGTGCGTGGATCGATCACCTCGACCGAGATGCCTTCCTTCGCGAGCTTGTCGGCCACCTTGTTCGCGAGCAGCACCATGCGCGCGAACGCGACGATCGTGACCTGCGAGCCCTTGCGCGTGACGTTGGCCTGGCCGAACGGGATCAGGTACTCGCCGTCCGGCACTTCCCCGGTTTCGCCGTAGAGCATCTTGTGCTCGCAGAAGATCACCGGGTCGTCGTCGCGGATCGCGGTCGTCAGCAAGCCTTTCGCGTCGGCCGGCGACGACGGGATTGCGACCTTGATCCCCGGAATCGATGTCAGCATCGCGTAGAGGTTCTGCGAGTGCTGCGGCCCGGCGCCGAACCCCGCACCCATGAGCGTGCGGATCGTCAGCGGCACCGAGCACCGGCCGCCGAACATGTAGCGGAACTTGGCCATCTGGTTCAGGACCTGGTCGAGGCAGACGCCCATGAAGTCCATGAACATGACCTCGGCGACGGGACGCAGGCCCGTCAGTGCGGCACCGTTGGCCGCGCCCACGATGGCCGACTCGGTGATCGGCGTGTCGATCACGCGGCCCCGACCGAATTCCGCGGCGAGTCCGGCGGTGACGCCGAACGTGCCGCCCGCCGCTTCCTCCTCGCCGGCCGAGCCACCGAGTCCGCCCACGACGTCCTCGCCCAGGATGATGACCCGGGGATCGCGGCGCATCTCGGCCGCGAGCACTTCACTGATCGCCTCGCGATAAGACTTCACGGCCATTTCAATAGCTCCCGTAGACGTCGGCGTACAACGCGGCACTGGTCGGCTTGGGCGCCGCCTTGGCGATCGCGACGCGCTCGTCGACCAGTTCCGCCAGTTCCTCGTCGATCTCGCGCAGTTCCTCGGCGGAGATGTCGAAGTCGCGCGTCACGCGCTCCTCGAACCGGACGAGCGGGTCTGCGGTCTTGCGCAGGCGATCGACCTCCTTCGACTCGCGATACTTCTGCATGTCGCCTTCGAAGTGCCCGTACCAGCGCATCGCGACGGCTTCGACCGCGCTTGGACCCTCGCCCCGACGCGCCCGCTCGACGGCGCGCCCGACGGCGTCGTAGACGGCGAAGAAGTCCACGCCGTCGACCTTCTCGCCCGGCATGCCGAACGCAGCGGCACGATTCGCGATGTCCGCGCCGCCGAGGTGGTAGCCTGTGCCGGTGAATTCCGAGTAGCCGTTGTTCTCGTACATGAAGATCATCGGCAGCTTGAGCACGGCCGAGAAGTTCAGTGATTCCGCGACGGTGCCCTGGTTCGACGCGCCGTCACCGATGAACGCCAGTGCGACGCCGCCGGTGCCGAGCGTCTTCTGCGTGAGCGCGGCGCCCACCGCGATCGGTGGTGCGCCGCCGACGATCGCGTTCGCGCCGAGCATGCCCTTGCGCAGGTCGGCGATGTGCATCGAGCCACCCTTGCCGTTGCAGAGGCCGCCCTGCTTGCAATAGATCTCGAGCAGCATCTCGCCGATGTCGCAGCCCTTGGCGATGCAGTGGCCGTGGCCGCGATGCGTGCTGCCGATGTAGTCGGAGTCGCGCAGGTTCATGCACGCGCCGACCGCCACGGCCTCCTGGCCGCAATAGAGGTGGACGAAGCCGGGCACGGTCCCCGCCTGCACTTCACGGCGCATGCGTTCCTCGAACTCGCGGATCGCCCGCATGCGGCGGTACGCCTCCAGCAGCATCATCGGGTCGTACGACATCGTCCATCCTCCAGCGCAGCGGGGGGCAGATCAATAAAAACAGTCAATCCGGCTTTTTTTAAACCTTAAGCGATCCGGCCGAAAAGCGAAAGCCGAAAAAGTGCTGCAAAGCAGCAAGATCCACGTCTGAAACAAACAGGATTGACGGTTTTTAACTGACGGGGTACGACTGTGCCCCGCCCCTCCCCTACCGCCGAGACACCCATGCTGTTCAACCACGCCCGCGCCCTGCAGAAGATGGACCAGTTCGGGCTCGATGCGCTCGTCGCCGCCGCGCCGCGCAACGTCTATTACGCTTCCGGGTTCTGGACACGGATTTCCGAGTGGGGGTTCCAGGAGAACCAGGCCGCCGTCGTCATCCCGCGAGATCCCTCGCGGCCGGCCATCCTGGTCGTGCCGGAGTTCGCACTGGCCGGCCTGCTCGAAGCGCCGACCTGGATCCCGCAGGTCCGTGTGACGGAGTTCCTGAACACGAGCTTCGTCGCGCACGAGCCGGAGCCGGTGCGACTCGATCCACTGCAGGGCGACGTCGAGCGCCTGTACGCGGAGAAAGTCACGGGATCGATGGCAGCGGACATCGTGCAGGGCACGGCCGACGCGCTCGCGGAGCTCGGATTGGCGGACGCGCGCGTCGGCTTCGACGACCTGCGCCTCGCGCAGCATGTGCAGGGGATGCTGTCGGGCCTGCGCATCGTCGATGCGCTCGACGCCTGGCTCGACGTCCGCAAGGTCAAGACGCCGCAGGAAATCGAGTTCCTGCGGCTTGGGGCGTCGATCAACGAGGACGGGCTGCGGGAAATCATGCCCGGCATCAAGCCGGGCGCGGTCTGGCGCGACGTGGCCACGCGATTCCGCAATTACGTGCAGGGCCGCGGCGCCAACCTGCTCTCGGCGCAGAAGGCGCTGCAGTTCGGCGCGGAGTACGGCGGCGAGTATTTCCCCGACCTGATGTTCGCCGACAACGACTGGAAGGTCCGCGACGGCCAGGTGATCATCTTCGAGAGCTGGGGGACGTACTCCAATTACGCCTTCGACGTGTCACGCACGGTCCACGTCGGGGAGCCGACGGCGGAATATCTGAGTCTCTGCGAGACGATCTCGGCCGCGCAGCAGGAATCCGTGCGGCACCTGCGGGCCGGCGTGACCACGCACGACGCCTGGGCGGCGATCTCGAAGATTGCCTACGACATGCCGATCCCGACGCCGCGCAAGACGCTGGTGTTCCTGCACTCGATCGGGCTCGACATCATCGAGTTGCCGAGTTCCTACCCCGCGTTCGGACGGCTCAAGGACTTCGAACTCGAGGAGAACACGGTCGTCAACTTCGAGTTCCTCTACTTCGGGCACTCGCTCGCGCCCTATCACCTCGAAAGCAGCTACCTGATCGGCCGCGACGGGGCCGAGTGCCTGCACACGTTGCCGCAGGCGCTGACGGTCGTCGGCTGAGGCGAGCCCCAAGAAAAAGGCCGGCGTTGTGCCGGCCTTTTTCGCACGAGCGAAGCTGGCGGTCAGCGACGACTGCCGAAGCCGAACCCGACCTCGATGCCATAGTTTATCGGCGCGCCCCACTGCGTGTGCGTCCACAGCGTCGCGACCGACTGCGAGGCGATCCGGTACCGCTCGTCCGTCAGGTTGCGGCCGTAGCCGCGCACGAACCAGTTGCCGTCCGCGCCGGTGTAGGTCACCGAGGCATTCAGCAGGTTCTTCTCGTCGAGGTACGCGTCGTACTGGCGGCCCGCCGCGGAGATGTAGAAGAGGTTCTCGTCCTCGTGGTAGTACTCGGCGCCGAACTCGAGCGCTGCGCCGCTGCCAAGGGTCCACGTGTAGAGCGCCTGGATCGAGCCCATGAACTCGGGCGAACGCGGCACCGGCAGGCCGGAGAAATCGCCCACGAACTCCTGGATGGTCGCACCGGTCACGGGATCCACGACCTCTGGCTGGTTGATCACGAACTCCTTGTATTCCGCGTCCAGGTAAGAGGCCTGGGCACGGATCCGGAATGCGTCGGTCAGCAGGGCCTGGAATTCGAGCTCGACGCCCTTCGCTTCGACCTCGGCTGCGTTGTAGAACACCGTCTCCTGGAACGTGGCGCCCGACTGGTTCTCCGTGATGATGTTCACCGCGCGCTGCGCGTCTTCGTACTTCGTGAAGAACACGGTCGGGTTGAAGCGGAACCGGTTGTCCTCGCTTTCCCACTTGACGCCCAGCTCGTAGTTCGTGGCGAACTCCGGATCGACGGGGCGCGTGAGCTCCGACACCATCAGGCCGCTCGTGCCGGTCTGGTCGTTGTAGCCGCCGGCCTTGTAGCCGCGCGAGATGGTCAGGTACGAGAACAGGTTGTCGGTGAACTTGTACGAACCGATGACGCGCCAGCTCGGCTCCGTCCACTCCTCCGAAAGGTTCTCGAACCCCGGCGTGCTCTTGTTGACGATGATGCCGCCGGGGTACTTGTTGAAGTTGCCGGCCTGCAGCGGGTCGTTGAAGTCCTCCCAGGACAGGCTGCCGTCGGGAAGCGTGCCAGGCGCCTGGTCGAGCATGTCGAACGGCACCTGCGTGCGGCCGGCCCATTCGCGCTCGTCGCGGGTCATGCGGTAGCCGCCGGTGAGCGTGAAACTGTCGGTGACGTCCCAGCTCACGTCGACGTAGCCCGCGAGCGAGTCCGAGTCCTGCTGGTTGCAGAGCACCTGCGGCGTGCTGTTGTTGAGCTGCTGCGGCGCCCCGAGGGCGCCCAGGTCGAAGGCGAGGTCGATGAAGCCGAGCACCTGCACGACGCAGAACGCGGCGTCGTTGGTCTGCTGGAACGCACCCGCGACGAAGTTGA
>DASUYI010000152.1:0-6281 GCA_036377475.1 Steroidobacteraceae bacterium
ACCTGCCGCGGAAGGATCCGGCCGATCACGGATAGGAAGCGGATGGCGGATAGCGGATAGCGGATAGCGGATAGCGGATAGTAGGAAGCGGACTCGGTCGGCATCCAACGTCATCGCTCTACTAACCGCCAACCGCTAACCGCTATCCGCTTCCTCGTACTCGATTCCCACCACCACGTAGCTCTTCCGGCCCCCCGGCACTTCGATCGTGACCTCGTCGTCGATGCGCTTGCCCATCAGCGCGCGCGCGAGCGGCGAATCCATGCTGACGTAGCGACGCGCGGGATCGAGCTCGTCGGGACCGACGATTCGCAACGCGGCCTCCTCGCCGCGCTCGTCCTCGATCGTGACCCAGGCGCCGAAAAAGACCCGGCTGCGGTCGTCCGGCGGCCGGCTCACCACGATCAGGCCCTCGAGGCGCTTGCGCAGGAACCGCACGCGCCGGTCGATCTCACGCAGTTGCCGCTTGCCGTAGATGTACTCGGCGTTCTCGGAGCGATCGCCCTGGGCGGCCGCTTCCTGCACCGCGCGAGTCACCTGCGGGCGTTGCACGCGCCACAGTTCGTCGAGTTCGTTGCGCAGTCTCTGCGCCCCCTCCGGCGTCGAATACTTCGATCCGGGCACCCACGGTTTTCGGTAACGGCTCATGGTTCCCCAACCCGCCCGGTGCGCGTCGGGATTCTGTGCGCGCCGTCACGGAAAACGCCCGGGCGGGCCATTAGTTTGCGGACCATGAGCATCAAGTTCTACGCCCACTTCCTGGTCGAGCAGCCGCAGCCTCGCGGACTCGAGGAATTCCGCGGCGTGGTCGAGCTCGATGGACAGCCGCGGCCGGGCCGCGGAACGAAGGAGGCGGAGCGGATCATCGCGCGCAACTTCGGACGGGCGGCGCAGGACGTCAAGGTCCTGCAGTGGGCGCGACTGCACTAGCGGCGCACCCCTCACTCGGTTCCCCTGGCGGACTTTTCCCTTCCCTTCGACCAAAGTCCGCTCACTCTCCCCGGGCCTCGTGCCCGGGGTTTTTTTTGCAGATCGCGTTGTGATTTTACATATCGCGGGAGATCGCGGTGTTTGTCGCCACGAGCAGACACTTGCGGCATCGGCAACGGTTCGCTTCGGCGCACAATCGAGGCGTCATAGATGCGAGCGCTGCAAGGAGGCATGCATGCCGACTCCTCGATATTCCCTGAACCGCCCGCAGGCGTATGCCGGGTTGGGCGTCGCGGCCACGGCCGCGCTGCTGCTCGCGGCCTGCGGTGGCGGCGGCGACGATGGCGACTCGTCCAATGCAGTGCCGACGACCGGCAGCGTCGCCGTGCTGCTCACCGACGCGCCGGTCGACCAGTTCTGCCAGGTGCGCGCGACCGTCACGGGCATCGACCTGCTGTCCGACGGCGGTGCGACGAACCTCTTCAGCGGCGAGCGCACCATCGACGTGCTCGCGATGCGCAATTTTTCGGACTTCTTCACGGTGGACCCGAGCGTGCCGATCGGCACGTACAGCAAGGTCCGGCTGACGCTGTCCGACCTCGCGCTGGTGGAGTGCGACGCCGCTGGCGTGCCGGAGCCCGACCCGGACTGGGACCGCCCCCGCCTGCCCGGCAACGGCAAGCTCGACCTCAACCCGCGTGGCACGTTCGAAGTGATCGGCGGCGAAATGCTGGTGATCGAGCTCGACCTCGACATGGAGAAGTCGCTGCACGCGCACCAGACCGGCAGCGACAAGTGGCAGTTCCGTCCGGTCATCTTCGTCACGATCCGCCCCGACGACGACCATCTGGTCCGCGTCCATGGCGTGGCAGACGAGGTGGGTTCGGGTTCGTTCGAGCTCTGCCCAATCGAGCCGGTCACGACGATGGACGGTCACTCGATGACGCCCGGCACCGAATGTGTCGAAGTCTTCACGGACGGCAACACCGGCATCTTCGACGAGGCGGGGGACCCGGTGGCGTTGTCGACGCTCGCGAACGACGACCTGCTGACCGCGATCGGGTTCCTCGGGCTGCACGACGACGCCGATGGCGACTCGCGGCTCGACGACCTGCGGCTCGACGCCGCCGTGCTCGAGTTCGGCGAGCTCGGCACGTACCTGCGCGTGCCGGGCGCCGTGGTCTCGGCGCCGGGCAACAACGACATTTTCGTGTTCGACCCGCTCGCGACCGACCCGATCGACGTCAGGCTCCAGGGCGGCACGCGCATCTTCGCGATCGGCAGCAACGACGAGCTGACGTCGGCAGCATTGCAGCCCGGCACGACCGGCGAAGTGGACGGCGTGTTCACCGACCCGGCGACCGACGGCGAACCGCTCAAGTCGTCGCTCGTCGTGCTCGACCAGGACACCACGCCCGCGGCGAGCCTGGTCGCGGCCACCATCTCGAAGATCGATGCCGACGACGATGCGGTACCCGAGACGCGACGCTTCGAAGTCGACACGGCGACCGCGACGGCGCAGTGCGTCCGGACCGACGCGGGCACGCGGTACCTCGAGATCACCGAATCGGCCAACGCGAGCGAAACGTCCGAGATCGCGTTCTCGGACCTGGCCATCGGCGACGACGTGGACGTCCATGGCGCCAGCATCGAGGCCGGCGCCTGCGTGCTCGCCGCGACCGTGCAGAAGTACGTGGTCGCGCCGTAACGGGGCAGCGCCCGCTGCGCAAACGAAGACGGGGCGGGACGCATCGACGATGGATCGATGCGTCCCGTCTCGCGAGACTGCTAGACCAGGCCGATGCGGAGCGACTTGATCGCGATGCGCACTTCGAGCAGGAAGCTCAGGAACGCGCCCACCAGCGCGGTCATCGACACGACGAACAGCACGGCCACGTAAGCCGCGAGGTTGATCGGCACGAACGTGCCGCTGAACAGCAGCGCCACGACGAGCGCGATCAGCAGGCCCGAGATCGTCGCGAGCGTGATCGCGGCGTTGATGAAACGCGAGCGGCGCGCCATCCACTTGAGCTGCTCGCGTGCGTAATCGGGATCCGGCGCCGTCGCCTCGCGCACGTCGTGTTCGAGCTTGCGTGCACGGTCGACCAGCCGCGCGAGCCGGTTCGTCAGCACGCCGAGGAACGCGGCGATGCCGGACAGCAGGAACACGGGCGCGAGCGCGAGCTGGATCGCGTGCGCGATGTCGACGACTTCGAATGCGTGCACGATCGCTCCGGGTCCGATGGCGTCGCGATTCTAAGTCGATTGCCTGGCCGCGTCGCCTCGCGCACGATGCGTCCATGAGCGCGCCGACGTTCAAGGACCACTTCTCGCGCCAGGCGGCCGACTACAGCCGTTACCGCCCTGCGTATCCGTCCGCACTGATCGCCTACGTCGCCTCGCTCGCGCCGGGTCGCGCGCTCGCGGTCGACTGTGCGACCGGCAATGGCCAGGCGGCCGTCGCGCTCGCGGAGCATTTCGACCAGGTGATCGCCGTGGACGCGAGCGCCGCGCAGCTGGAGCGGGCCCTGCCGCACCCCCGCGTGCGCTATGAGCGCGCGTTGGCGGAAGCCCTGGCGGTGGCCGACGGCACGGTCGCTCTCGTCGCCGTGGCGCAGGCGATCCACTGGTTCGACTTCGACCGCTTCCACGCCGAGTGCCGGCGCGTACTGATGTCCGGCGGTGTCGTCGCGGCGTGGACGTATACGGTGTTTCGTGCAGGCGGGACGATCGACGAGGTCGTCGACCGCTTCTACCACGACACGATCGGCCCGTACTGGCCCCCCGAACGCGAGTACGTGCAACAGGGCTATCGCACGATCCCGTTCCCCTGGGACGAGATCACGCCGCCGCCGTTCCGGTTGCAGACCGAGTGGACGCTCGAACAGGTGATCGGCTATTTCGCGAGCTGGTCCTCCGTGCAGCAGTACCGGGTGCGACACGACGGACGGGACCCGCTGCCGGACGTCGAACGCGAACTGGCCTCGGCCTGGCCCGTCGGACGCACGGTTCGTCTCGACTGGCCGCTCTACCTGCGCGTGGGCCGGCAGCGTCGTCCCTTATAATCCCCGGTTCCGCGGCGGCCCCGACCGTCGCATCCCTACGGAGTCCGACGATGCCCATGCGCTGGTCGCTGCCGCTTGTCCTGTCGCTCACGCTCGCCGCGTGCGCGGGCGCCCCCAGACCGTCCGAACCGGCCCAGGCGCCGACGCCACCCCCGGTGGCCGCCGAGCCGGCCGCCCCGGCCTTGAGCTCGGGCATCGACCTCGCGAATTTCGACCGCGAGGTGCGCCCGCAGGACGACTTCTATCGTTTCGTGAACGGCACGTGGCTCGCGAAGACCGAGATCCCGTCGGACAAGAACAACTACGGCGCGTTCACGATCCTGCAGGACGACGCCGAGAAGAACCTGCGAGTGATCGCCGAGGAGGCGGCCACGGCGGGCGCGGCCGCCGGCTCGGACACGCAACTGGTGGGCGACTTCTACACGAGCTTCATGGACGAGGCGAAGGCCGAGAGCCTGGGTCTCGCGCCGCTCGAGCCCGAGCTCGCCCGCATTGCGGCGATCCAGGACCGCCGGCAACTGCAGGCGTATCTTGCCGCGGCGCAGTTGCACGACGTGGACAACCTGATCGGCGCCGACATTTTCGCCGACGCGAAGACCCCGGACGTCAACACGCTGTGGCTGTCGCAGAGTGGCTTCGGGCTGCCCGAGCGCGACTACTACTTCTCGAAGGAGAAGCGCTTCGAGGACATCCGCGCCGCGTACGTCCGGCACATCGACAATGTCTTCAAGCTCGCCGGGCGCCAGGACGCGGCCGCCGTCGCGAAGCGGGTGATGGCGTTCGAGACGAAGCTCGCCGAAGCGTCGTGGCCCGCGGTGAAGCTCCGCGAGGTCGAGAAGCTGTACAACCCGATGAGCTTGGCCGAGGCCGAGCGAGCGACGCCCGGCATCGACTGGTCCGACTGGCTCGCGGGCCTCGGCATCACGGGCGTGGACCAGATCGTCGTCGCGCAGCCCGACTATTTCCAGGCGGTCGGCAAGGCGCTGCAGAAGGAACCGCTCGCCACCTGGCGCGATTACCTCACGCTGCGCGCGATCGACGGTTATTCGCCGTACCTGAGCTCGGCGTTCGTGAACGAGAGCTTCGACTTCTACGGACGCACGCTGTCGGGCACGCCGCAGCTCAAGCCGCGCTGGAAGCGCGCGCTCGCCGAGCTCGAAGGGTCGACCGGGGACCTGCTCGGCAAGGAGTACGTCAAGCGTCACTTCCCGCCGGAAGCGAAGCAGCGCATGGACGTGCTCGTCGCCAACCTGCTCAAGGCGTTCGACGCAGGCATCGACGAACTCGAGTGGATGGGGCCGGAGACCCGCCAGCAGGCGCACGACAAGGTGCGCAGCTTCACGGTCAAGATCGGCTACCCGACCAAGTGGAAGGAATACCCGGGCCTCGTCACGCAGCGCGATGACCTCGTCGGCAACGTCGTCCGCGCGCGCGAGGTCAACGCGAAGCGTGAACTGGCCAAGGTCGGCAAGCCCGTCGACAAGACCGAGTGGGGCATGACGCCGCAGACCGTCAACGCCTACTACAACCCGCTCGCCAACGAGATCGTGTTCCCGGCCGCGATCCTGCAGCCGCCGTTCTTCGACATGAAGGCCGACGACGCCGCGAACTACGGCGCCATCGGCGCGGTGATCGGCCACGAGATCAGCCACGGCTTCGACGACCAGGGTCGCAAGTTCGACGGCAAGGGCGTGCTGCGCGACTGGTGGAAGCCGGAGGACAACGAGCGCTTCATGGCGCGTGCGAACTCGCTCGTGAAGCAGTACGACGCGTTCAGCCCGCTGCCGGGCATGAACGTCAACGGCCAGCTCACGCTCGGCGAGAACATCGGCGACCTGTCGGGCCTTGCAGTGGCCTACAAGGCCTGGGAGTTGTCGCTCGCCGGCAAGCCGGCCGCCGTCATCGACGGGTTCACTGGCGAGCAGCGTTTCTTCCTCGGCTGGGGCCAGGTCTGGAAGCGCAAGTACCGCGACGAGGAACTGGTCAGGCGGCTGAAGACCGACCCGCACAGCCCGGCGCAGTACCGCTGCAACGGCATCCTGCGCAACATGCCGGCGTTCGCACGGGCGTTCGACGTCGAGCCGGGCGACCAGATGTACCTGCCGCCGGAGCAGCAGGTCCGGATCTGGTAAGGTCGCGGTCCTTGGCAGGAGTGCGTTTCGGCCAATAAGGAGACCATCCGATGCGTGCATTGCAGGGCCTGTTGCTGGCGGCGTTCGCGCTGCTGCTGTCCGGGTGCGGTTACAACACGATCCAGGTGCAGGACGAGCAGACCAAGTCGGCCTG
>DASUYI010000153.1:0-2855 GCA_036377475.1 Steroidobacteraceae bacterium
CGATCGCGGTGGTCGGGCGCGGCAGCCGCAACCTGCGCGAGGAATGGCGCAGCGGTGCGCATGCCTACCTCGGCGTCACGGTCAGCGGCTTTCCGAATTTCTTCATGCTGTACGGCCCCAATACCAACCTGGGGCACAACAGCATCCTGGTCATGATCGAGGCGCAGGTCGATTACGTCGTCGATGCGCTCGCGAAGATGAAAGCCCGCGACGTGCGCCGCATCGACGTCAGGCGCCAGGTCATGGACGACTACAACCGAAGGCTGCAGCAGGACCTCGCGAAGTCCGTCTGGTCCACGATCGGCGCGAGCTGGTACAAGCTGGCCGACGGCACGATCACCAACAACTGGCCGCACAGCACGATCCGGTATCGCCGCCTGCTGCGCGAAGCCCGGCTCGAGGACTTCGAAACATGAACGGTCGGGTCACGCGCGCACTCGTCGTCGGAGCAACGATCGTCGCCCTGGCGCCGTGGGCGACGCGCGGCCGCGCCGCCGTCGAGCCGCGGGCAGGGACGAGTCCCATCAGTGTCGAGCGGCTCGCCGTCGTCACGAAGACGCTCGCATCCGACGAGTTCGAAGGACGCGCGCCCGGCACCCCCGGAGAGGCGAGGACACTCGAATACCTGGTCGCGCAGTTCAAGGACGCCGGGCTCGAGCCGGCGGGCCCCGACGGGTCGTACACGCAGGCCGTGCCGCTCGTCCGCACGCAGGTTCCCGCCGATGCCGCGATGAGCGTGACGATCGGCGGCGAGCGCATGCCGCTCGTGCAGCAGGAGGACATGGCCGCGCTCGCGTTGCGGCCGGTCGATCGCGTGCGGATCGAGCGCGCACCGCTCGTGTTCGTGGGCCACGGTGTCAGCGCTCCCGAACGGGACTGGGACGACTACAAGGGCGTCGACCTGCGCGGCAAGGTCGCGGTGTACCTGGTCAACGACCCGGACTTCGAAGCCGTTGCCGGCGAGGACGCGCACGGCCGGTTCGGCGGCAAGGCCGCCACCTATTACGCGCGCTGGACGTACAAGTACGAGGAGGCCGCGCGCCGCGGCGCGATCGCCGCGCTGATCGTGCACGAGACCGAGCCCGCGGCCTACGGCTGGCCGACCGCCATCGCTCCGAACGGCGAGGGGTACGACATCGTGCGTCCGGACCCGGCGCGGGAGAAGCTGCTGCTGCAGTCGTGGATCCATCGCGACACCGCCACCGACCTGCTGCGGCGAGCAGGCCTGGAGCTCGAGGCGCTCAAGAAGCGCGCACGCAGTCGCAACTTCGAGCCGGTCGAGTTACGGGCAGCGACATTTGATGCCGATTTTCCGCTCGCGCACTCCCGCATCACGAGCCACAACGTGCTCGGCAAGATCACGGGCAGCCGGCATCCGGACGAGAGCGTCATGATCGGCGGCCACTGGGACGCCTACGGCGCGGGCGCGCCGGACGCGAACGGGCTGCGCATCCGGGCCGGCGCGCTCGACGACGCGATCGGCGTCGCAGGTGCGCTGGAGATTGCGCGCGCGTTCAAGCAGGGTCCGCGACCGGAACGAACGCTCCTGTTCGCGGCGTGGACCGCCGAGGAGCGAGGCCTGCTGGGGTCGGAGTATTACGCCACCCGCCCGCTGTTGCCGCTCGAGACGACCGTCGCGAACCTGACCATGGACGTGCTGCAGCCGAACGGCCCCGCACGCGACGTCGTACTGGTGGGCGCGGGGCAGAACGAACTGGAGCCGCTGCTGGCATTGAAAGCCGCGGCCCAGCGCCGCGTCGTGACACCCGATGCCCGCCCCGAGCGCGGCCTCGCCTTTCGCGCCGATCACTTTCCGTTCGCGCGGCGCGGCGTTCCCGCGTTGCTGCTGATGGGCATCGGCGGCGGGCACGACCTGGTCGAGGGCGGCCGCGAGGCCGGCGACCGCTGGGTCGCCGAGTTCACGGCCCGGTGTTATCACCAGACCTGCGACCGGTGGAGCGACGACTGGGACCTCCGCGGCGCGGCGCAGGACGTCGCCCTGGTCTACGAGATGGCGCGCGAGCTCGCGAATTCGCGGACCTGGCCGAACTGGAACGCGAGCTCGGAGTTCAAGGCGGTGCGCGATTCGAGCTCGGCCCGGCGAGCGCGATGAGCCGGCCGCGCCCCGGCACCGGCGCCGATCGGCTCACCATGAAGTGAGGCCCCTTCCACGCGGAAGGGGCCTCGTTCGTTCCGCCGGAAGCGGTACGAGCCGTCAGCGCAGCGAGCGCTCCGGTCGCCGGCGACGCGCCAGGGCCACGAGCGCGACGCCGAGCGCCACCTCGAGCAGGCCCGTGCTCCCGCCACCGCCGCCGCCACCACCGCCTCCGTCATCGGGCGGGGGAGGCGGATTGCCAGTGTCGGTGCAGCGCTGGAACGTCGTCGAGTTGGAGCCGTTGCCCGTCACGTTGACCTGGAGTGTGTGGGAGCTGCAGTCCGTGATGCTCGACGTGAACGTCAGCAGGTACTCGTTGCTGAGCCGCTGGGACACCTGGGCGTACGCCGCGGCGATGTCGCCGTTGTCGGGGGCGGGGAAGTAGTCCGCGCCGGTCCGCTCGGCGAGGTCATTCAGCAGCCCCGCTCCCGTCGTGGTCAGGGTGCCCACCCCGATCGTGAACACCGGAATTCCGGCGGTGTTGGCGGAGGCCACGACCGCGTCGAGGGTCGTGGTCGATGCATTGTCGCGCCCGTCGCTCACGAGCACGATCGCCTTCGGGCCACTGGGCAGCGGCACGGAGGGCGATCGCAGCGTATCGATCGACAGCGCGACCCCGTCGAGGATGTTGCTGCCGGTCCCGTCGTACGACGCCATCACCGCGCTTTCCAGCATCGTGTTGCCGGCGCCACCGTCGATC
>DASUYI010000154.1:0-4745 GCA_036377475.1 Steroidobacteraceae bacterium
GGGCGTCTTCAAGGCCGGCGGCCTGTATTCGACGACGCCGTCCGATGTCGATGCCATCGTGCGGGAGCACATCCCCACGTGGCTCGCGAACCTGCCGAAACGCGAACCGGGACGCATAGTGATCTGGGCCCACGGCGGCCTCGTCGGCGCGCGACTCGGCCTGCAGATCGCACGCAAGCACGTCGACTGGTGGAAGCGGAACGGCGTCTACCCGATCTATTTCGTCTGGGAGACAGGCCTGTTCGACGCGTTGCGCAGCATTCTCGAAGCCGTCGGACGTCGCATTCCTGGCCTCGGCACGCGCGATCTGTTCGACTACACGACCGATCCGCTAGTGCAGGAAGGTGCTCGCACGCTCGGTGGCGTCCACGTCTGGGGCGCCATGAAGAAGAACGCCGAACTGGCCAGCACGGGGGACGGTGGCGCGACGTATGTGGCGCAGAGGCTGCGCGAACTCGCCGACAACGGCTCGGCGCGCGGCAGCAAGCGGCCGCTCGAGTTTCATGCCGTCGGGCACAGCGCCGGCTCGATCTTTCATTCATGGTTCGTGCCCATGGCGGTCGATGCCGGCGTGCCGGCGTTCAAGAGCCTGCAATTGCTGGCACCCGCGATCACGATTCCCGACTTCGCGGCGCGGCTGGCCCCACGCGTCGGTTCGGGGAAGGCCGCGACGCAGGCTATCGTGTACACGATGAAGAGGTCGTACGAGGAGGACGACAGCTGTATCCGCATCTATCGCAAGTCTCTACTGTACCTGGTCCACCACGCGCTCGAGCCGGAGCGACGCACGCCGATCCTCGGGCTCGACTTGTCGATGCGTGCGGACGCCGCCACGGCCGCGCTGTTCGGCCTCAACGGTGCCACGGGTGCGCCAGGCCGTGTCGTCTGGTCCGTGACCGAGGCAGGCGACGGACAATCGTCCAGCCAGGCCACGACCCACGGCGGCTTCGACGACGACGCGGCCACGATGAACAGCGTCGCCGCGAACGTGCTTGGCCAACCCGAGGTGCGCGAGAGGTATCCGGCCAGCGCTACACGCTCGTTCGACGATTGGCCCATCGCCGACGACTGGCTCGAGGGCGTCGACCTGTCGGCACTCGGTGCGTCGTTAGAACTGGGCGGGAATCTGGGGCCAAGTGCGGCTGCCGGAGGAGCGGGTGCCGCATCGACAATGGTCGATCGGCCTGCCCCCGCGGTGACTGCGCCATCGGCAAAGGCCGTGCGCCCCGGCGTGTCCGGCGGCGCCCGGCGCGCGCTGTGCGTCGGCATCGACGCCTATCCCGGCCGCAATCGGCTCGAGTGTTGTGTCAGGGACACCGAAACCTGGGGCAAGGCTCTGGCCGCGTCAGGTTTTGAACTGTTGCCGATGCTCACGGACAAGACAGCCACGCACGCCGAGATCCTGCGACGGCTGCGTGAACTCGTCGGCGGCTCGAAACGCGGCGACGTGCTGGTGTTCCATTACTCCGGGCACGGTGTTCAAGTGCCGGACACCGACGGTGACGAAGAGGATTTCACCGAGGAGGCGCTGGTCCCCATCGACTTCGAGGATGGCGCGTTCCTGCTCGACGACGACCTGCGCGCGGTGTTCGACCAGTTGCCGGACGGAGTGAACCTCACGGCCTTCATCGACTGCTGCCACTCCGGGACCATCACCCGCATGCTCGGCCGCAACGCCGACGACGAGGAAGAAGAGGGCACCCGCTCGCGCTTCCTGAAACCCACCGAGGACTGGGAGACCTGGATGCGGGCGTACGAGCGCTTCCGCGGCTCGATGTCCAGCACCCGGGCGCTGGTCGGCAGCGACAAGCTCCGCTGGGTCACGTTCTCGGCCTGCCTGCCGACCGAGAAGGCGCTCGAGAGCGGCAGCAACGGTCACTTCACCCGCAACGCAACCCGCCTGTTGAGCGCGGCGGCAGTGGGCTTCACGCATCGCGCATTCCAGGATGCGCTGCTCAAGGAGTTCGGCGAGAACCGGCGGCAGACGCCGCAGCTCGATTGCGCCGACACCTGGCGCGACCTGCAACTGCTGCAGCCGCTGGTCTGAGGGAGGCGCCCGGATGTCCGCACCCGATACCCCGCTCGCCACCGCCGCGATGGCCCAAAGCCGCCTCGGCCAGGCCGAAGCGTCCCAGCATGCACGTAGTGGCCGTGCCAAGCCCCACGTCGATTTCCGGATTGGTCCACGTGTCTCGCAGGCCACGACGAGCCGCATGTACGAACGCGGCACGGCTGACCCGGTGTACCGGCCGCTACGCATCTATGCACTCGACCCGGCCGCGTCGCTCGGCGACGGCGCCCTGGCCGTCGTCAACGTTCCGTACGAACCGATCGAGTTCGGGCCGCGAGGGCCTCGTGGCGCAATCCTCGAGATCATCGACGACGAGGGGCCGCAACACGCCGTCGACCTCGACGACAAGTTCCTGCTGATGCAACAGGGTCGGCTGCCCAGCCCCGAGGACATGCGCTTCCGCCAGCAGATGGTGTACGCGGTATGCACGACGACGTACGCGGCGTTCCGGCAGGCGCTGGGGCGTGACATTGCCTGGGGCTTTCGCCGCACCGGGCGCAATTCGTCGAGCCGGCTGCGTATCCGCCCCAACGTGCAGGAACTCGAAAACGCCTACTACGATCGCGACCGTGGCGAGTTGTGCTTCGGCGTGTTCAGCGCGCGGGGCAAGGTCGCCGGCCGCAACGTGCCCGGCGGACGCGTGTCGTTGTGCCTGTCGCACGACATCGTCGTGCATGAGATGTCTCACGCGTTGCTGGACGGATTGCGGTCGCAATTCCTGCACCCGTCGAACCTGGACGTGCTCGCGTTCCACGAAGCGTTTGCCGACCTGGTCGCCATCTTCCAGCGGTTCACCTATCTCGACGTCGTGCGTGAGGCGATCCGGCGCTCGCGCGGCCAGATCTCGTCGGCGACGCTGCTCACCAACATCGCGGTGCAGTTCGCGCAGACGATCGATGCCGCCGACTCGTTGCGCAGCGCCGTGCGCGACTGCGGCCGCACCTACGAGGACACCACCGAGCCGCATCATCGCGGCGAGCTGCTCGTGGCGGCGGTGTTCGAGGCCTTCACCACGATCTACCAGCGCCGGACGATGCCGCTGCTGCGACTCGCGACCGGAGGCACCGGCGTATTGCCGCAAGGCGAGATACCCGACGTCCTCGCCAACCTGCTGACCGAGCGCGCGTGCCGGCTCGCGTCACAGTTCCTGACCATCTGCATCCGGGCCATCGACTATTGCCCGCCGGTGGACATCACGTTTGGTGAATACCTGCGGGCCGTCCTGACGGCCGACCTCGACGTCGTGCCGCACGACGAGTACGCCTATCGCGAGGCGTGGATCGACGCCTTTGCCAAGCGGCGCATCTATCCGCGCGGCGTGCCGAGCCTGTCGGAGAGCGCGCTGTTGTGGCGCCGCCCGGAGCGGGACTTGCCCGAGGAAGAGGGACTGAGCTTCGCCATGCTGCAGTTCAACGGCGATCCAGGCCGGCCGGCGAGCGCCGAAGAAATGCTGCGCCAGGCAAATGTTTTCGGACGTCTGGCGGCGGACCCACGCTATCGCGGCGAGTTCGGGCTCGTCGATCCGAACGACCCGGCGCTCGACGGCGACGAGGTCGGCTTGCCGATCGTCGAGTCGATCCGTTCGTCGCGTCGCATCGGACCGAGCGGCCAGATCGTGTTCGACCTCGTCACCGAGATCACACAGCGACGCACGGTGCGGGCACGGAGCGGGGAGCCCGGCTTTCATTTCTACGGCGGCGCCACCGCCATTCTCGATCCGCATGGCAGGCTACGCTACGTCGTCCGCAAGTCGGTGCTCGACGGCGAGCGCCTGCGACGGCAACTCGAGTTCCTGAAAGGGGCAGGGCAGCAGTTGTTCGGGCGGGGGCCGGCGGACACTCTCCTCCCCGAGCCGAAGCTGCTGTTGCGGCTGCACGATGTGACGCGGCCGGAGTTGCAGGCACCGGTCACGATGCAGGCGCTGCCGACCGGGCCCGAAGGGGCGAGGGCCTTCCCCGCCGGCATGAAACCGAGCATGGCGGAAACGGCTTCGGCGCAGCGCTTCCTGCTGCGGACTGGCGACAAGCACGTCTCGGTACACCTGCTCAAGACCTGCCTCAACGCGTGCATGCGGCTCGAACCCGGACTCGATTCGTCGCCACTCTTCGACGAGCCGACCGAACGGGCGGTCAGCCGCTTCCAGAGTATCGAAGGCACGCTGGTCGACGGGGTGGTGGGGCCCCTGACGTGGGCGGTGCTGGGTCGCGCGATGAAGTACTCGCCGCCGGAGATGGGACGCCTGAGTCCAGACGTGCCCGACTGGATCCGGAGCCTGCTCGTCAACGACCCGGCGACGACGTCGCTCGTTAACATGGACATAGCGCGTGCGCTCGACCTGTACGAATACAGTTATGGGCCGATCAATGCCTCCCAGCACGAGGGGTTGTCGTTCCTGCTGCGGCAACTGCGTCACGACGAGGAGGTCACCGACTTGCGCTGGGCGGCCTACATGCTGGCGACGGTCAAGCACGAATGTGCCGAGACGTGGCAGCCGATCGAGGAGTTCGGCCGGGGTGCGAGACGTGCATACGGCAAGGAAGTCATCGTGCGGGACAGTGAGGGCAACAAGTACCGCAACAAGTACTACGGTCGCGGTTACGTCCAGCTGACCTGGGTCGACAACTACCGCGACGTGGGACGGAAACTCGGCATGGGTGATCGCCTGATGATCCAC
>DASUYI010000155.1:0-3794 GCA_036377475.1 Steroidobacteraceae bacterium
CGAGCCGCTCGCCGCACGCACCTGAACGCGGCGGGACGTCTCGCACCGCCGCGGTTGCACCGTACAAAGATTCATGCAGGAGATCACGCTCATGACCGAACTCACGACACGGACGACGGGCACGACGACGACCGAGCGGCCGCGACGGTTGCAGGCCGTCATCGAAGCGGTGGCGGCCTCGGACGGCGCCGGCGTGAAGCTGCGCCGCAGCCTCGGCAGCCGGCAGAACCTGCGGTTCGACCCGTTCCTGATGCTCGATGAATTCTTCTCGGACGACCCGGACGACTACCTCGCCGGGTTTCCGGCACACCCGCACCGCGGCTTCGAGACCGTCACCTACATGCTCGACGGTCACATGCGGCACGAGGACAGCTTCGGCAACCACGGCGACCTCGGCCCTGGCGACGTGCAGTGGATGACCGCCGCCCACGGCATCATCCACTCCGAGATGCCGCAGCAGTCCGAGGGACGCATGCGGGGGTTCCAGCTCTGGATCAACCTGCCGGCGCGGGAGAAGATGAAGCCCGCCGCCTATCGCGACATCCCGTCGCGCGAGATTCCCACGGTGACGCTTGCCGCGGGGGGCGAGGTGCGGGTGATCGCCGGGGAATTCGAGCACGAAGGCCGGCGGACCTCGGGACCGATCGGCGGACTCAGCACCGATCCGCGCTACTTCGACGTGCGGCTGCCCGCCGACGCCGTGCTCACGGTGCCGACGCCCGCTCAGCACAACACGTTCCTCTACGTCTACGAAGGCGATGCAGTGGTCGGCGACGACGCGAGGCCGCTGCCGTACCGTGCGGCGGGGTTGCTGACGCCCGGCGACGAAGTGGTGCTGCGCGCAGGCGCCGGCGGCGTGCGACTGCTGCTGCTGTCCGGCAAACCGATCGGCGAGCCGGTCGTGCAGTACGGCCCGTTCGTGATGAACAACGCGGAGGAAATCCAGCAGGCGATCGCCGATTACCAGCGCGGTCAGCTCGCGGTCGCGGGCTGATCGCGCGAGCAGCCGCGCGCGGGTCGGTACGGGGCGTTCGTCCCGGCCGACCCTTTTCGCTATGCTGCGAGCCCCGGCCGGGTCGACGTGCAGTCCACCCGCAGGTACGAGGAGGCCACGCCGCGCATGAGCCACAAGCACGAGCACCTGCTGCGGACGATCTTCCAGGATCCGATCAGCGCGAACATCCACTGGCGCGAGGTCGAATCCCTGCTGAACCATCTGAACGCCGAGGTCGAACAGTTGTCCGGAGCGCGCCTGCGGGTGAAGATCAACGGCGTCGAGGGCATCCTGCACCGGCCACACCACGGCAATACGCTGGACAAGAGCGCGGTTCGCCACCTGCGCGAGTACCTCGCACACGCCCGCTGCACGCCGTCGCAGTACGAGCAGGCGCGTCACTAAGACGCGGTCGCGTGCCCGGGCGGCGCGCCAACGAAGCACCGGATGAAGCTGCTGGTCACCGGACTCAACGGTACACTCGCGCCCGTGGTGGCCGACTGCGCGCGTGCACGCGGTCACACGATCGTCGGCTGGGATCGAAGTCGCGTCGATCCCGGCGATGTCGCGGGGGCGCAATCCTGGCTCGAGTCGCAGGCGCCTGCCGCGATCGCGCATCTTGCGCTCGGCAGCGTCGAGTGGTCGGCGTGGCTCGCCGGGTATGCCCGGGATCACGCGCTGACCTTCGTGTTCACGAGTACTGCGATGGTGTTTCACCACGAACCCGACGGTCCACACCGGGTCGAGGACCCGCGCAACGCTCGTGACGATTACGGTCGTTACAAGGTCGAGTGCGAGGATGCGGTACGGGCGGCGCACGCGCACGCGACGATGCTGCGGCTCGGCTGGCAGATCGACCCCGACCGCGCAGGCAACAACATGCTGCACGCGCTCGACGCGTGGCAACGTCGCGATGGTTGCGTGGCTGCGAGCCGCGCATGGCGCCCGGCCTGCTCGTTCATGGCCGATACCGCCGAGGCGATCGTCGACCTGCTAGAGCGAGCGTTGCCGGGCGTCCAGCATTTCGACAGCAACGCACGCGACGCTCACAGCTTCGTCGAGATCGTGGAGGCGCTGCGCACGCAATACGCGCGCTCGGATTGGGTCGTGAAGGAGCACGACGAATATCGGCACGACCAGCGACTGGTCGGTGGGGACCTCGTGGCGCCGCCGCTCTCGCGGCGCCTGACCGCGCTGCCGCGCCGGTGACCGTGGCGCTTCGGGGGCCGGGCGGCGGGCGAGCGGCCACGCGGACACGTGCATGGGAGATTCTCCTACGATCGAACGGTCCGCTTCGCCGGCCGTCTGCTTGAAATCGCGAGGCCAAACCGGAACCCTTGCGCAGTGCGGCATCAGTCCAGGAACGACGAAGTCGCACCCCTCGGCCCGCAGCGTCGCGTTTGAGCGGCAGGCTGCGACCGCGGCACCCGATATCTCACCAACCGGCATCAAAGGGACTCTCGATGCGGACTCAAGCCTCAGTCGCCGTCGCTGTCGCCACTGCAGCGACGTGCGTTCTTGCCAGCCTGACGGCCAGGGCTGTCGAACCCGTGCAAGGGCCGACCAGTACGCAACCCTCGTACGTGTCGCCCACGGCGACCGGGTGGACGGCGACCTCGCTGATCACGGTCGGCGACGGCTCCGAGCAGAACGGCTATCGCATGGTCGGGTTGCCGGACGGGCTCGGCGCCATCGGCGGCGCGTGGGACGCGACCCTGCGCAAGTACACGCAACCGGACCGGTACATGACGGTCTTCATGAACCACGAGATCCCCAAGGGGTCGGGTGTGCCTCGTGCGCACAAACAGAAAGGCGCCTTCGTCTCGCAGTGGACGATCGACCTCGGATCGCTGCGCGTGCTTCGCGGCGAGGACCTGATCCGTCGTGTCATGACCTGGAACTCCTCGACCATGGCCTACCAGGACACGACGGGCACGACGATCTTCGACCGCTTCTGCTCGGGCGACCTGCCGCGGGCGAGCGCGTTCTTTCACAAGTCGAGCGGCCAGGGCACGCCGGTGCGGCTGTACCTCAACGCCGAGGAAGCGGACGTGGACGGCCGCGTGTTCGCGCACGTCGTCTCCAGCGCCCAGAAAGGCACGTCGTACGAGCTGCCGTACCTGGGCAAGGCGAAGTGGGAGAACGCACTGGCGCATCCGGCGTCGGGGACGCAGACCGTGGTTGCGATGCTCGAGGACCGGTCGCCGGGACAGCTCTACTTGTACGTGGGCAACACGCAGGCGACCGGCACCGTGATCCAGCGGGCGGGACTGCAGGGCGGCAAGCTGTATGCCGTCAAGGTTACCGACGGTGGACCGAACTACGGCGGCGGCGCCGTGCGCTTCGAGGACTCCGGCGCCATCCAGGACGGCCGGTTCGTGCTGGTCGACCTGTCGGCGTACGCGCTCGCGTCGAGCGACGTGCTCGACACCCGCAGCGACGAGGCGGCGGTCACTGAATTCGCCCGGCCCGAGGACGGGCACTGGGATCCGACCAACCCGCGAGTCTTCTACTTCGCCGTGACCGGGTCGCTCGGACAATCCGCGCGACTGTATCGGCTCCGCTTCGACGGCACGGCCTGGCCGGCCGGCGGCAGCATCGAACTCGTGGTCGATTCGTCGACGCTGACGGGCACCGACGGCCAGCAAGCGCGCAACTTCGACAACATCACGGTCAGTCCGAACGGTACGGTGATGGTGCAGGAAGACGGCGGTGCCAACGCGTACCTGAGCAAGACCTGGAAAGTGAAGCCCGCCAACCCGGGCGCGGCTTTGCAGGTGGTCCGGGCGAACCCCACGTT
>DASUYI010000156.1:0-14192 GCA_036377475.1 Steroidobacteraceae bacterium
TACCAGACACTGGTCACTAGACACTAGTCACTTTGGTCGGTCACGCGACCCGAAGCCTGAATCCCGCGCTCGCCAGCCACTCCGCCTCCTGCTCGAGGTCGGCCTCGGTGAGCGGATGTTCCGCGAGCCAGCCGCGAGGAAACGCTAGCTCCAGCTGTTTTGCCTTCGCGGCCAGCTGGATTTCGGGCAACGACCGTGGCCCTCGCCCGCGGTGAAGCAACACCGCGAGCCGCAGCAGGACGATGAGGTAGGACGCCTTGGCGTGCCACGGCGGCATCAGTTCGTCGAGCATCGTGAGCTGCAGCTTGCGGCGGTGGCTGCCGACGATCGACGCCAACAGCTGTTGCTCCTGGTGCGGGAATCCCGGCATGTCGGCGTGTCGGAGCAGGTACGCGCCGTGCCGATGGTAATGCGAGTGCGAAATGTCGAGCCCGATTTCGTGCAGGCGTGCTGCCCAGCCGAGGATCGATTCCGCGATCGGATCCTCGAGGCCCCAGTCGCCGCGGACCCGGCGCAGGAAGTCGAGTACGGTCGCCTCGACGCGATCGGCCTGTGCGACCTCGACGTGGAACCGCGATTCCATCGCCCGCACGGTGCGCGCACGGGCATCCTCGTCGGTGAGCCGGCCGAGCAGGTCGTAGAGCAGGCCTTCGCGCAGCGCGCCGTCGGCGATCCGCATGTGCTCGATGCCGAGACGGTCGAAGGTCTCGAGCGCGATGGCGAGGCCGCCCGGCAGTACGTCCTGCCGATCCGGCGAGAGCCCCTCGAGTCGGATACGCGAGGCGTGCCCGGCGCGCAGCGTTTCCTGCAGCAGCCACTCGAGTCCTGAGGGGTCGACGTGCTGTTTCGCCGGATCGTGTGCCTTGAGCACATCGCCGATCGCGCGCCAGGTGCCGGACGAACCGTACGCATAGTCCCACTGCGCGCGCCGGAACCGGGCCGCGACGGGCTCGAGCTCCAGCTGCGCGGCGGTGCGCGCCTTTTTCATGCGTTTCTCGGTGATCTCGCCGTCGGGGAAGAAGCGCGTGCTGAGGCTGACGCATCCCATGTACAGGCTCTCGAGCCGACGGGCCGCGAGCCCCTCGCCGACGATGAGCTCCGTGCTGCCGCCACCGATGTCGACGACCAGCCGGCGCCCGCTCTCCTGTGGCGTCGTGTGCGCGACCCCGAGGTGGATCAGGCGGGCTTCTTCGACGCCCGAGATGATCTCGATCGGGTGGCCGAGCGCCTCGCGCGCACGGTCCATGAACGCGCCACGCCTTCGAGCCTTGCGCAGCGTGTTCGTACCGACGACGCGAACGCTCCCGGCGCGCATGTCGCGCAGCCGCTGGCCGAAGCGCTCGAGGCACGGCAACGCACGTTGCATCGCATCGCGGCTCAGCCGGCCCGCGTCGTCGAGTCCAGCGGCGAGACGCACGGGCTCGCGCAACCGGTCGACGACGACGAGCTGCCCGTGCGCGTACCGCGCAACGATCATGTGGAAACTGTTGGAACCGAGGTCGACGGCCGCCAGGACGTCGGGGACCCGGTCGGGCAAGGTCAGCGTTCCGCGGCTAGGCGGAGAACGACGAGCCGCAGCCGCAGGTGGTCGCCGCGTTCGGGTTGCGGATCACGAACTGCGCGCCTTCCAGATCCTCGCGGTAATCGATCTCGGCGCCGCTCAGGTACTGGAAGCTCATCGGGTCGATCAGCAGCCGGACGCCCTGGTTGACCACGCAGGTGTCGCCCTCTTCCTCGTTCTCGTCGAACGTGAATCCGTACTGGAAGCCGGAGCAGCCGCCGCCCGAGACGAACACGCGGAGCTTGAGATTGGGGTTGCCCTCCTCGCGGATCAGTTCCCCGACCTTGCGAGCCGCCGAGTCGCTGAAGACCAGCAGTGGGGCTTCGGCGGTGTCTTGCGGGGCGGTGACTTCGGTCATGAACGGCTCCATGGGCGGACAGTCCCCAAGGTGGGGGAGACACATTCTAACTCAAGGCCCCCTGCTCGAAGCGGACGCGTGTCCTTCAGGACACCCCGCCAGTCCGATTCGACACCTGCGGGGGCGAGGAAGTGCCCCCGACCTTCCACTGGAAGGCCTGCTGGACCGGCCCGCGCATCTTCGTGGACTGCAGGCGCACGTCGGTTTCGTAGGGCTCGAACCCGTCCGGCAGCGTGACGGCCTGCTCGATCGTCTGAAAATAACGGAACGAGAACGGCAACTGCGCTCGGGGCTGGCCGAGCAGCTCGCCCACCGTGTAGCGCGCGGGCACGTCGCCCTGCATGCCGGCGATGGTGATCTGGGCCAGCCCGGCGACGATGCTCTCGTGGCGCATCGCCTGGACCAACGTCAGCTCGAGCACGAATTGCCGCGGCTTCCCGCCCGGCCGTACCTCGAGTCGCTGGATGCGAAGTCCCTGGACGCCATCGGCTGGCGAGACGATGCTGCGATAAAAGGCCAGGTCGTCGCCCTGGCGCGCGAGCCTCGATTGCAGGTCCCCGAGCGTGCGCTCGATTTCCCCGTAGGCGTCGCGGTCGAGCCGACGCGCCATTTCGAGCTCGGCCACGCGCGCGTGCAGCCGCCTGTTCTCGAGCTCGAGCTGCCCGACCTGCGCTTCGAGCACCGCGCGTCGTTGCGTTGCGTCGGCCGCTTCCCCGGCCCCGTCCTGTCCTCGGCCATAGACCAGCCAGGCGGCCAGCCCGGCCAGCGCGAGCCCGATCGCGGCGGCCCAGACGAAGCGCGACCGGACCGCAGGCGCGTCGCTCACTCGTCCGGCCTGTCCGGCGGTTCGTCCGTCGGGCCGACGGCCTCGGCCGTCGTGTCGCCTCGACGCGGCTGACCCGCGGGGGGTCGCGCGCCGCCGCGGCGTCGGCGTCGCGGCAACGTCGGTTCCTGCATGCGCAACAGTTCGTCGGTCCACCAGTCCGGTCGGGGCGGCGGGCCGCCTGCGAATGCGCGCTCGCCGAGTTCCTGCAGGGCGCGCGCGTACACGGCACGCTTGAAATAAATGACCTCGCGCACCGGCGACCAGTAGTCGACCCAGCGGCCGGAGTCGAACTCGGGCTCCTCGGTCGCGTGAAAGTTGAGCCGCGATTCATCGGCCAGCATGCGCAGCAGGAACCAGCGCTGCTTCTGCCCGATGCAGAGTGGATTGCCGCGCCGCCGCACGTACTGGCGGGGCAGCCGGTAGCGCAGCCAGCGGCTGGTGGTTGCCAGCAGTTCCACGTCCGCGGGCGCCAAGCCGATTTCCTCGTGCAACTCGCGAAAGAGCGCCTGCTCCGGGTGTTCGTGGCGACGCACGCCGCCCTGCGGGAACTGCCAGCCGCGCCCGTCCCGCCGACCGCCGAGAAACAGGTCGCCGCCGTCGCGCATCAGCACGATGCCGACGTTGGCCCTGAATCCCTGGCTGTCGATATAGTCGGACACGATTATGTAAATCCTCGGCGCGCCTTGATTTTTTCACATCGGGGGCCCGGCCGTAAGACCGGCGAACGCAGCCCGGCTTGTGAGCCCCGGCCCGCTTCCCTACGCTTCGCGCACGAGGCGAGGCGCTTTGCACAGATTTCCCCCACTGCCGGTGTTCGCCGGGCTCGCCGTCGCCACGGTCGCCCTATTGGTCGCTTCGCTGTTGCTCGGCAGCGCGAACTTCGCGCCGGAGGCCGTCTGGCAGGCGTTGTCGAGCAGCGACCCCTCGCTCGCACGCGACGTCGTGCTGGACCTGCGGTTGCCCCGGGCGCTGACCGCGTTCGCCGTCGGCGGCCTGCTCGGGCTCGCCGGGGCGCTGCTGCAGGTGCTGCTCCGCAACCCGCTCGCGGACCCGTACGTGCTCGGTGTGTCGGGCGGCGCCTCCGTCACCGCGCTGCTCGCGTTGATGATCGGACTGCCTGCATTCACGGTCGACGCCGCCGCGGCTGGCGGAGCGCTGGCCGCCTGCGCGCTGGTGTTCGCGCTCGCGCAGGGTCGCGGCGGCTGGACGCCGACGCGGTTGCTGCTCACGGGCGTGGTCGTGGCGGCCGGTGCGGGTTCGGTCGTGAGCCTGCTGCTCGCGATGAGCGACGACACGCGTTTGCGCGGCATGGTGTTCTGGCTGCTCGGCGACCTGTCGCGCGGCGACCGCTGGGGCTGGTTGCTGGCGCTGCTCGTCGCGGCGACCGCGCTCGGCGTCGCCCTCGGCCGGCCGCTCAACGTGCTTGCACGCGGCGAGACGCTGGCGGCCAGCGTGGGCCTGGACGTCAGGCGGGTGCGCCGGATCGTGTTCGTGCTGAGTTCGGTGTTGACGGGATGCGCCGTCAGCACGGCCGGGAGCATCGGCTTCGTCGGGCTCGTGACGCCGCACCTCGTGCGGCTTGCGCTCGGCAACGACCAGCGCATCGTGCTCGCCGGCTCGGCGTTGCTGGGCGGATTCGTGCTGATGGCCGCGGACCTCGCCTCGCGCATGTTGCTGGCGCCGCGGCAACTGCCGGTCGGCGCGCTGACCGCGCTGGTCGGCGTGCCTATTTTCCTCGTGCTGATGCTGCGGCAGCGGAACTGAGCGCGTAGCCGTCGCCGCCTTCTCGCTTCGCGCGGTGCAGTCCCGCCTGCGCTTCCGCGAGCCACTGGTCCGCGATCGCCTTGCGTTCGATGCTGGCAGCCAGGTCCGCCGGCGCCAGTTCCGCGATCCCGATCGACACACGCAAGGGGAAGGTCGTCGTCCCCACGATCGCCGGCGCGACGCGGAGCGCGGCGAGGATGCGGTCGACGAGCGGCACGGCGCGGTGGGCGTCGGTGGCGGGCAGCACGATCCCGAATTCGTCGGCACCGAGGTGCGCGAACGCATCACTGCCGCGGACCTGCGCCTCGATGCGAGAGCCGGCCTCGAGCAACGCGGCGTCGCCAGCGGCAACGCCGTGGCTTTCGTTGAGCGCACCGAGGCCGTCGAGGTCGATCACGACGCAGCAGGCCGGTTCCTTGCGCCGCGCACACGCGGCCACCTGTTCGCGCAGGCGCGCCAGGAAGTAGTGACGGCTGTTCCAGCCGGTCAGGGGATCGACTACGCCCGCGCGCAGCAAGCGCGCACGCTGGAACAGGCGCTCTGCGCTCGCGAGGGCCTGTGCGCCGACGTGGCGCAGCCACCCGGCACCGAGGTCCGCAAACCCCGGGGCTCGGCCGCGCGCGCCGATCGCGTAGACGCCGTGCAATGCGAGCCCGGACGGCAGCGGCAGCAGCACGACGTCGGTGAGCGCGAGGTCGTCGGCGAAAATCAGGCCGTGGTCGGCGGCGTGGTAGGCGCCGGACCACGGCGCGTGCAGCGCGGTGAGGGCCGGTGCAAAGCTCTCGAGGCCTTCGACGAAGCGCAGGCCGGGCGTCTCGACCAGGCCGCCGGTCTCGCCGGCCAGCAGCAAACGCAGCTCGTGTCGTGCATCGACGAGGATCAACGAGCCCGTGAGCGACTCGCCGGGCAGCGCCGGTCCGCGCGCAAGCGCCGCCTGGAGCGCGGCGAGTGACCGCGCCGCGAGTACGTCATTCGACCAGTCGAGGATGCCGGCCCAGGCTGCGCTTTGCGTCACGCGGTTCGCGTCCGTTCAGGCCGTGGCCTGCTCGCGCGCGGCCTGCCGCACACGCAGGTACTCGTGCCCGCGGCGCATCATCGCGACGAACGCCGCGGCATCGCCCTCGTGGACGGCGTGACAGACCCGCTCGACCGCATCGCGCAGCGCATTCAGCGATTCCGCGCCGTAGTCGTTGAGGCTCTGGATTTCGTAATAGAGCTCGGGGCTCTCGGCCGCCACGCGCGTCGCGATGTCGAGCTGGGAGTCGAACGTCGTGCTCGACATGCGCGCAAGCCGCGGCGCTGCCTCGCCGCTTTCCGCGAGCGCCGTGAAGAATGCGATGTTGAGTGCGTGCGACAAGCCGAGCACGAAGGCGATCAGGCGGTCGTGCTCGTCGAGCCCCGTCGTGACGAGCTCGGCCATCGTCGAGCCGAACAGGCTCCGAGCTTCCTCGAGTGCGTGCGCATCGCCCAGGTCGATGAAAATCACGTGCCGGCCGGAGAGCAGTTCCGTGTCGGGACCGAACATCGGGTGCACCGAGGTCACGTGGCAGCCCGCCGTGCGCAGCGCCTCGAGCCCCGTGCGCAGCGGGGTCTTCAGCGAACCGAGGTCGAAGACGACGCCGGGCGGCTTGCGCTGCGCGAGTTCGACGAGGACTTCGTTGGCGATCCGGATCGGTGTCGCGACCACGATCAGGTCGTGACGCAGGTCGCTCGTCGTCCAGTCGGCGACGTGATCGTAGCCGGCCACCTCGCCCGCCGGATCGGCGACGGTGATCGAAAAGCCCTGCGACGCCAGGAAGTCGGCGAACCAGCGCCCCATCTTGCCGCGCCCGCCGATCACGAGCGCGCGTCGGCCCGAGCCACGGCCCTGCCACGCGATGCGCGCCTGTTCCTGCGTCGTGAGCGAGCCCTGGATCAACGCCTGCATCAGCGATTCTGCCAGCGTCGGCGACACGCCGAGCGCGTCGGCGTCGCGGCGCGCCTTCAGCAGCACTTCGCGCTCGCGCCGGTAGTCCCGGGTCGACTGGCCGGTGGCGCGTTTGACGGCCGCGATCTGCGCGCCGAGCGCCTGGCGTTCGGCGACGAGTTCGAGCAGGTCACGGTCGATGACGTCGAGCCGGGCGCGGAGTTCTTCGAGCGATTTCATGCGGGGCCATGGGCAGGGGACAAGTCCTTTTACCGGGCGCAGGCCGTGCGCTGCAAGAGACCGAGTGCCCGGGTCGGGCATAATTCGCATTCACATCCGTCGTGTCGCGAGCGGTTCCATGTTCACGTCCGGTGCCCTGCCCTCCACGTTGCCCGCAGACCCGATGCCGATCGTCGCGACCTGGTACCGCGAAGCGCGCGAACGCAAGGTCCAGCCGAACCCCGACTCGCTCGTACTCGCGAGCGCGACGCCGGACGGCGCGCCGTCGGCCCGCGTGGTCCTCTGCAAGAAGTTGATCGTCGCGCCGGGTTACCTCGTCTTTTTCACCAATTACGACAGCCGCAAGGGCCACGAACTCGCCGCCAATCCGCGGGTGGCCGGCGTGTTCCACTGGGATGCGCTGTCGCGACAGGTGCGGTTCGAGGGTCGTGTCGTGCGATGCCCGACGCAGGAGAGCGACGAGTATTTCGCGAGTCGCGCGCTCGACAGTCGTATCGGCGCCTGGGCCAGCCTGCAGAGCCAGCCGCTCGACTCGCGCGCGACGCTGCTCAAGCGCGTGGCGATCGAGGCGGCGCGTCACGGCACGTCGCCGTCACGGCCGCCGCACTGGGGCGGGTATCACTTCTGGCCGGAATCCGTGGAGCTCTGGTGCGAAGGCGCTTTCCGCGTGCACGATCGCGCGATCTGGCGACGCACGCTCGAACCGGCCGGCGACACCGGCTTTCGTGTCGCGCCGTGGCAGACCACGCGCCTGTATCCCTGACGTCGGCGAGCTGCAAGGTGGCGGGGCGCACGTTTTTCGGCACGCTGCGACTGGCGCTGTTGCTCGCGGTGCTTGCCTTCGTCGCGCTCGGCGCCTGGCTCGAGCGTGCGCGCAGTCGCGACTGGGACGGTCCGCTGCGCGTCACCGTCTATCCACTGGCGGCGACCGAGGACGGCGACCTCGCCGCCTACGCGAGCGGTCTCCAGGTCGAGGACTTCGCCGACGTCGGCGACTTCCTCGCCAGCGAAGGCGCGCGTTACGACCTCGCACTGGAGACGCCGGTCCGGTTGCGGGTCTCGCACGCCGCGTCGTCACCGCCGCCGGCACTTCCCGAACGCGGCAACCTGCTGTTGGTGATGGCGTGGAGCCTGCGCCTGCGCTGGTACGCCGCGCGGGTCGCCTGGGACGACCCGTTGCCGACCCCCGACATACAGGTGTTCGCGACGTTCGCTCCCCTCGGCGACGGTTCGATCGCCTTGCCCGACTCCGTCGGTCTCAGCAAGGGCCTGGTCGCCGTGGCGCACCTCTACGCGAGCCGGGAAGCGTCGGGCAGCAACCAGGTCGTGCTCGCGCACGAATTGCTGCACACGCTCGGCGCGACCGACAAATACGATCCGCGCACGGGACGGCCGCTGGTGCCGGACGGTCTCGGCGAACCGACGCTCGATCCAGCCTACCCGCAGGCGCACGCGGAGATCATGGCGGGCCGCATCGCGGTGGCGCCCGACGAGGCCGTCGTGCCCGAGTCGCTCGACGACGTCGTGGTCGGCGAACAGACCGCGCGCGAGATCGGGTGGATACGATGAGCGTCGCCGTCGCCTTGCGCTGCGAGGACGTGACGCTCGAGGTGCCCGGCCGCACGCTCGTGCGCGGGTTGACGTTCGAACTGGGAGCGGGCCGGGTGCTGGCCGTGCTCGGCCGCAACGGCGCCGGCAAGAGTTCGACGCTGCACGCCCTGGCCGGGCTGCGCGAGTCGAGCGCGGGCACCGTGTGCATCGCCGGCCGTGCGCTCGGCGAATGGCCGCGCCGGGACCTCGCACGAACGCTGGGCCTGCTGCCGCAACTGGTCGAGGACCCGTTTCCGACGACGGCGCTCGAGGCCGCGCTCGTGGGCCGTCATCCGCACCTCGATTTCTGGGCATGGGAAGGCCCCGAGGACCGCGAGTGCGCCAGGCGTGCGCTGGCCGCGGTCGACCTGGCCGGTCTCGACGACCGGGACATCGCGACGCTCTCGGGCGGCGAACGGCGTCGCCTTTCGATCGCCACCATCCTCGCGCAGGACCCTGCGGTGTTCCTGCTCGACGAACCGATCCACCAGCTCGACCCGCAACACCAGCTCGACGTGCTGCGCGTGTTTCGCGGCCTGGCGGACGCCGGGCGCACGGTCGTCGTCAGCCTGCACGACGTCGGACTCGCGGCCCGGTTCGCAGACCTGGCGTTGCTGCTCTACGGCGATGGACGCTGGGAATACGGCGAGTGCGCGACGACGCTGAACGAGCGTTCGATCGGCGAGTTGTACGGCGTGCAGGTGCGCGAACTTTGCTGGGACGGCGGGCGCACGTTCGTCGCGACGTGAACGCGGGATGGCCGGACCAGAACCGATTCGCCGGGCTGTGCGAGGCATGGGCCGGTCATCCCCCAACCCGCGTCTTAGTGCGTCACCACCGTCTTCGAGAACAGGTTCAGCACGACCACGCCGCCGACGATCAGCGCCAGCCCGACGACGGCCGCGAGGTCGAGCGCCTGCCCGTAGAGCAGCCACGCGATCAGCGTGATCAGCACGATGCCGATGCCCGACCAGATCGCGTAGGCGATGCCGACGGGGACCGTCTCGAGCGCACGGGCCAGAAAATAAAACGCCACGCCGTAGCCCGCGACGACGATGACCGAGGGGCCGGGCCGCGTGAACGCAGCGGAGGCCTTGAGCGCGGAGGTCGCGACGACCTCGGCGACGATCGCGACGAGCAGGTAAGCCCAGGACTGCAGCGACATGCGTCGACCCGGGGCTTCAGGCGAGCGGGATCTCGCGCACGTGCTCGGCGAGCCACTGCGCGTAGGTCTGCAGCCTTGGATTCAGCGAGCGCGTGAATTCGGGGCTCCGGGCAGCGCAGAAACGGTCGCTGAAATCGTGGTTGAACTGGAACATGTTGCCGAGATCGTCGGCGCCCGGGAAGCCGAGCCCGCGGAACACGTCGAAGGGCACGGCCTGGTACGTCACTTCGCGTCCGAGTGCGCGTGTCAGGCCCGCCGCCATCTGCGCACCCGTCAGGTGCTCGGCGGCGATGCCCACGCGGCGACCCGCGAACTCCTGCCCGCGCCGGAAAATGCCGTGCGCACAGCGCCCGATGTCCTCGGCCGCGATGCTGGGCAGCGGTTGATCGCCCATCGGCAACGAAAATTGCAGCTTGCCGTCCGGGCCCGGCTTGGGCCCCATGCCGAACGTAATGAAGTTGTCCCAGTAGAACGACGTGAGCAGGTACGTGGTCGGCACGCCCGTGGCGCGGAAGAACTCGTCGGCTTCGCCCTTCACGTCGAAATGCGGCACCTTGTAGTGACCTTGCAGCGTCGGCATGCGAGGGTCGGACAGGGGGACCCATTTTCGCGTGTCCTCGAGCGTGGACCAGATCACGTGCTGCAACCGCGCCTTGCCGGCCGCGTCGGCCAGCGCCCTCGCCTCCTCACGCTCCCGGTCGGGCGACATGTGGTTCCAGAAGAACGTCACGCAGTACGCGCCGTACGCGCCTTCGAATGCCTTGCGGACCGACGCAGGATCGGCGAGGTCCGCGGCGACGACCTCAGCGCCCGCCGCCGCCAACGCGCACGCCTTGTCGGAGCGCGGATCGCGCGTGATCGCTCGAACCGCGAACTCGCCGGCGGGGTCGTCGAGAATGGATCGCGCGAGACCGCCGCCCTGCGAACCGGTGGCGCCGACGACTGCGATGACTTTCTTGCTGCTCGAGACCATGGTGAGCCCTCCTTGGACCGCGTGACTTCAGGAATGGATTGCTGCGTGGACCGCCTCGTGCAGGCGACCGTTGCTCGCGAGCACGCTGTTGCTCGACGGTGTCAGCGGTCGGCCCTCGAGGTCCGTGAACCGGCCGCCGGCGGCCTCGACGATCACGGCGCAGGCGCCCACGTCGAGGATGTTGACGTCCGACTCGACGACCGCGTCGATGCGACCCGAGGCGAGCAGGTGGTAGTGCAGGAAATCGCCGTAGCCGCGGATGCGGTTGAGGCGACCGACGAGTCGACCGAACGCGGGCCAGCGCGGCCCCGTCGCGAGCGACTTGAGATTGCCGGTCGAGAGCGCGGCGTTCTCGATCGTGTCGATCGCGCTGACGTGAATCGGCTGGTCGTTGAGCCACGCGCCCGCGCCGATTTCCGCGTACGCAAGCTCGCCGTACGCCGGAGCCGAAGACACGCCGACGATCAGGCGCCCGCGGTGTGCGAGCGCGATCTGCGTCGAGAACATCGGGTACTCGCGCACGAACGCCTTGGTGCCGTCGATCGGGTCGACGAACCAGACGTATTCGGCGTCGAGTGCGGAGGTCCCGGTCTCCTCGCCGTGAAAACCGTGCTGCGGGAACCGTGCGGCGAGGATGGCGCGGATCGCCTTTTCAGTCTCGACGTCGGCCTCGGTCACCGGCGACTTGTCGGCCTTGATCGTGATCGTCAGGTTGCGCTGGTAGTAGTGACGCACGGTCTCGGCCGCGGCGCGCGCGGCGTCGAGTGCGGTCGCGAGGAAGTCCGAATGCGGCATGCGGGTGCGGGTTGGCGTCGGGCGGCGACATGGTACCCGCATTTTCTTGACTTCCCTCACCCCCTTGCCTAACTTGCGCGCACCGAGAGGTGATCCCGCGAGCGCAGGCTCAGGGAGAACGGGAAGCCGGTCCAACACCGGCGCTGCCCCCGCAACGGTAGTCGAGTGAAGCTTGCATCGCCCGGGCACGAGCCCGGAACCCACTGCGCCGCAGGCGCGGGAAGGGGAAGCAGGCAGGGCCCCTTGGGCCCGCTCGAGAGCCCGGAGACCGGCCTTTCGGACGAGACCAGCCTCGCGGTGGGCGAGCGGCGCGGATCCGGGCGAAGCCACCTCGCGAGCCCCGTTCGGCCACCACCCACCGCAGCTGGAGTATCACCAGCGTCCGCCGCGGACGCGTGCTCGGGGTGTAGCCAACATGCATGCGGTTCCTGCCGTTGCCGATCGTTCCGTCCATCTGGCCAGCGTCCTCGCGCTGACGCTCGCTGCCTTCGCGTCGGCCCGCGCCGACGAAACGAGCTCGCTGCCGGCCGTCGTCGTCACCGCGACGCGCGTCTCCGTCCCGCTGCAGGAGGTGCTCGCGCCGGTGATCGTGATCGACCGCGCGACGATCGAGCGCAGCGGTGCCAACGACGCCGCCGAACTGCTCCGCTTCCACGCCGGACTCGACGTGGCGCGCAACGGCGGGCCGGGCCAACCAACGTCCGTGTTCATCCGCGGCGCCGAGAGCAACCACACGCTGGTGCTCGTGGACGGTGTGCGCATCAATCCGGGCACGATCGGCCTGCCGCCGTTGCAGAACATCACCCCCGAGATGGTCGAGCGCATCGAGGTCGTCAAGGGACCTCGTTCGGCGCTCTGGGGCAGCGACGCCATCGGCGGCGTGATCAACGTGGTGACCCGGCGCGGCTCGCGCGACGGCTGGGTGGTCGAAGCCGGCTATGGCGATTACGACACGCGCAAGGCGAGCCTGAACGGCGGCTTCGGCCTCGGTGAGCGAGCATCGCTCGACCTCGGCGTCGCCTGGCTCGACAGCGACGGGTTTCCGACGCGCACCGACGATTCGACCGACCGTGGCTACGAGAACCTCAACGCCAACGTGCAACTGCGCGCAGCCGTCGGCGATGCCGGCGAAATCTCGCTGCAGCACTGGCGCGCCGAAGGAACTTCGGAGTATTCGGACTTCTTCCTGACGCCGGTGGATCAGGACTTCGAGACCGCGACGACGTCGGCCGCACTGCGGCTGCCCGTGGGCACGCGGGGCGAGGCGCGGGCGACGGTCGCGCACATGGAGGACCGCATCGAGCAGAACCAGTCGGGAGATTTCCTGCGCACGGACCGTGACTCGATCGATGCGCAATTCGACTGGCAGGCCTCGCCGGTGCACGCGCTCGGCGTCGGCGGAATGTTCTACGTCGAGGAGGCGAGCAGCGAGTCGTTCGGCACCGGCTTCCGCGAAGAGACGGATTCCGTGAGCGTGTACGTGCAGGACCGCATCTCCTCGGGTCCGCACCTCGCGCTGCTCGCGCTCGGCTACACCGATCACGAGACCGCGGGCTCGGCCGCGACGTGGAATGCCGAGTACGGGTACACGTTCAATGCCGGGCGCACGCGCGCGTTCGCGCTCGCAGGCTCGGGCTTTCGCGCACCCGACGCCACCGACCGCTATGGCTTCGGCGGCAACCCTGCGCTCGAGCCGGAGCAATCCCGCAACTACGAGCTCGGCGTGCGTCATGCGCTGGACCCGCGCCACACGCTCACGCTGTCGGCGTTCCAGAACGACATCGAGGACCTGATCGAATTCGTGGTCACCGACTTCGACACGTTCGAGGGCATCAACCGCAACGTGGCCGAGGCGCGCATCCGCGGCGTCGAGGCCGGGTGGCGCTACACGGGCGAGGCGTGGCAGGCGCACCTCGAGGCGACATACCAGGACCCGCGCAACCTGACCGAGGATTCGCAGCTGCTGCGGCGTGCGAAGGAGAGCGTGTCGGCGGGCGTCACGCGTGGGTTCGGGCCGGTGCAACTCGGTCTCGACGTGCTGGTGGCCGGCGACCGCAAGGACTTCGGTTTCCCGAGTCCCGTCACGCTCGACGGCTACGTGCTCGCCAACCTGACGGCGCAGTGGCAGGCGACGCGCAGCGTCGCGCTGATCGCGCGCGTCGAGAACCTGCTCGACGAGGACTACGAACTGGTCAGCACCTACAATACGCCGGACCGTGGCGTGTACTTCACGGTGCGCTACGCGCCGGCGCGGGCCGAAGCGATCGCGCGCACGGCATCCGCCCGGCTGGGGAAGTGAGCACAGGGCCATGGGCCACCGACTGAGCAAGATCTACACGCGGACCGGCGACGACGGCAGCACCGGCCTCGGCGACGGCGTGCGCGTGCCGAAGGAGCACCTGCGCGTAGAGGCATACGGCACGGTGGATGAGGCCAACAGCGCCCTCGGCCTGGTGCTCGCGGTGCGCGGGCTGCCCGAGGCCGTGGTCTCGACGCTGACCGAAATCCAGCACGACCTGTTCGACCTCGGCGGCGAACTCTGCATCCCCGGGCATCGCGCGATCACCGCGGCCTACGTCGAACGTCTCGAGCAGACGCTCGACCGGTTCAACGACGACCTGCCGCCACTCAAGGACTTCATCCTGCCGGGCGGCGGACCCGCGGCGGCGGCGTGTCACCTCGCGCGCACGGTCACGCGCCGGGCCGAGCGACGGGTCTGGGCGCTTGCGCGCGCGGAAGCCGTCGCGCCGGAAGTCGCGCAATACCTGAACCGGCTGTCCGACCTGCTCTTCGTCGTCGCGCGCGTGCTCGCGCGGCACGAGAACGGCAGCGAGGTGCTCTGGCGCCGGCGCTGACGACGTCGCACGCCAGACGCGCCGGCCGCTAGCGTGGCGGCGCACGCCTGCGATACACCTCTCGTGCGCGGTCGAGCGCGAGGCAGGTCACCTCCACGCCCTCCGCAAGGCGGGGCGACGCGCGCGTGACGAGGTCCGACGAAAGCGAGTACACCGTAC
>DASUYI010000157.1:0-2746 GCA_036377475.1 Steroidobacteraceae bacterium
TCGGGCTCAGCGTGCCGTCGATCACGACGAGGTCGGCGTTGAGTTCGACGACGAGGTGGCGCAGTTCCTCGACCTTGCCGGAGCCGATCAGGAAGCGCGGGTCGGCCGACTTGCGCGTGGGCGCGAGCGTCTCCAGCACGACGGCGCCCGCCGAACGGGCGAGCGCCTGGAATTCCTCGATGCGATCGACTTCGGGTGCCCGCCCCAATCCCACGCAAACGAGGATTGCGCGTTCACCGCTACTCGGCCTGTCGAACAATGAAACCGTGCCCTCGCCGTGCGGCTCAGCCCGCCGGGGCGTCTTCGACGGGCGGCAGGTCGTCGTCACCGATCGGCAGGCGCACGTTGCGCGCCGGCACCACCGTCGAGATGGCGTGCTTGTAAACCATCTGGCTCACGCTGTTGCGCAGGAGCACCACGAACTGGTCGAACGAGTCGATCTGCCCCTGCAGCTTGATGCCGTTCACGAGGTAGATGGAAACGGGAATACGCTCCTTGCGCAGAGCGTTCAGAAAGGGATCCTGAAGGGACTGGCCCTTGGCCATTTTTGGAGTCTCCTTTTATTTTCGGTCGCCGTTCGTTCCTGCGCGGAATCTTCCTTGAAACGGCCTTAGGTGGTAGTCCTCGGACCCTGCAAGAACGACTTCAGTCTAGCATACGGCCCGACGGCCGATTTTTCCGTAAGCACTCGTCACCGCGTCGGATATCGGGACGAGTTCCCGATCTTCAAGAGTGCGGATCCACCTTATGTCCGGGTCGGCCCGCAACCACGTCAGCTGGCGCTTGGCGAGATTGCGCGTGGCCTGCCGCGCCGCCGCGATCGCCTGCTCGAGCGTCGTCGTGCCATCGAGGTACTGCGAGAGTTGACGGTAACCGACGGCACGCAGGCTCGGCAGGTCCGGGGCGAGGTCGCCGCGATCACGGAGTCGGCGAACCTCGTCGACGAAGCCCGCGACCAGCATCGCATCGAACCGCGCGTCGATGCGTTCGTACAGCGCCTCGCGCGAGACAGGCATCAATGCGAATCGGGCGAGCGTGTACGGCGAGGGTTCGGCACGCTCCTGCAGTTGTGACAGGCGTTGACCGGTGAGACGCCACACCTCGAGCGCGCGCTGGATGCGCTGCGCATCGTGCGGGCGGATGCGAGCCGCGGCGGCGGGATCGACCTCGGCCAGGCGCGCGTGCAGCGCAGGCCAGCCGTTTGCGCGCGCCTCCGCATCGAGCTCGGTGCGGACGGTCGCGCTGGCCTGTGGCAACGGCGCCAGTCCCTGCACGAGCGCGCGGAAATACAGCATCGTTCCGCCGACCAGCAACGGGACGCGCCCACGCGCACGAATCTGCGCAATGCATTCGAGTGCGTCGCGCCTGAATCGCCCGGCCGAGTACGGCTCGGACGGATCGCAGATGTCGATCAGGTGGTGCGGCACCGCGGCGCGCTCCGCCGCGGACGGCTTCGACGTGCCGACGTCCATGCCCCGGTACACGAGCGCGGAATCGACGCTGACGACCTCGATCGGAAAGCGCCCGGCCATCTGCAGCGCGAGCGCGGTCTTGCCGGTGCAGGTCGGGCCGAGGATGCACACCGCATCGGGCGCGGCGGTGGTCGCGCCGTGCACGGTCACCGTCCGCGGAGAAACAGGCGGTCCAGGTCGTCCATGCTGACGAACGACCAGGTCGGCCGGCCGTGCACACACTGGTCGCTGCGAACGGTGCATTCCATTTCGCGCAGCAGCGCATTCATCTCCGGCACGGCCAGGCGACGGTTGGCACGGACCGCCTGGTGGCACGCCATGGTGCCGAGGGCGCGATCGAACGCGGCCGTCGCGGCCGCCCGCCCTTGTTCGCTCAAGTCCGCGATCATGTCCTTGAGCAGCGTGGCCGGGTCCGCGTTCGGCAACAGGACCGGCACCGACCGCACCAGCAGCTGAGTCGGACCGGCGCGGTCGATCTCGAGGCCGAGGCTCGCGAACAGTTCGTGGTGCGTCTCAGCCTCGTCGGCGTCGGCGGTCGAGACGTTCACGACCACGGGCACCAGCAGCGGCTGTGCCGGCAACCGATCGGCATGCATCGAGGCCTTCAGGCGCTCGTACGTCGTGCGCTCGTGCGCCGCGTGCATGTCGACGAGCACGAGGCCGCCCTGCGCCTGCGCCAGGATGTACACGCCGTGCAGTTGCGCGATTGCGTAACCGAGCGGGTGCTCCGCTGAATCGGGGGATGAGGCCAGCGTGTCGCCGGTCGAGCCTTCGCGAACCTGGTCGAACGCACGATAGAGGTCGGTGGCCGCCAGCGGCCGGGCCTGACTGGTCGCTGTCCGCGAAAAGTAGCTCGCGGGCGCGCCGATCCGCGTCGCGTGGTCGGCGGCCGTGGAATCGGTGCTGGACGCGAAGATCGAGCCGGTGGCGTCGCCGGGCAGCGACCACGAGGCACGCGCCGCCGGAATCGAATACATCGCGGGCTGCGAGGGTCGCGTCTCGGCCAGCGCGCGCTCGAGCGTGCGAAACAGGAAATCGTGCACGAGCCCGGGTTCGCGAAAGCGCACCTCGAGCTTCTGCGGGTGCGCATTGACGTCGACGCGGGACGGGTCCATTTCGAGGTACAGCACGTACGCGGGATGACGGCCGTGGAACAGCACGTCCCGGTACGCGAGACGAACCGCGCTCGCAACGAGCTTGTCGCGCAGGGGCCGTCCGTTCAGGAAGAAATGCTGCTGGTCGGCCTGGCTGCGCGCGTAGGTCGGCAGGCAGAA
>DASUYI010000158.1:0-3970 GCA_036377475.1 Steroidobacteraceae bacterium
GCAGGTCGTCGCGGGCGCATCCGCGCGGAGTGTCGCGCGCACGTGCAGCACGCGCCCTTTGCGCGTCACGTCCGTCACGAGTGAGTCGTCGGCCTGCGCGCCAGCCGGCACGACCGTCACGAGGGCGAGCAGCGTTGCCGCGACCGGTCGGCTCCGGGACAATCCTGCGATGCGCATCCAGCTCCTCGGCGTGCCGACGGACGTCAACTCGTCGTACCGGCGGGGCGCCGCGCTGGGCCCCGGCGCGATCCGTCGCGCCTGGCAACGTTACCAGCAGTTCGGCAACGCGACGACCGAATGCGGGCTCGAGATCGGCCGCGACCTGTGGCTCGAGGACCTCGGCGACCTCGCGCTCGACGAAACCGAGGCCGACCACGCGCGGATCGCCGACGCCGCGGCACGCGCGGCGGCGCGAGGGCCGTTGCTGAGTCTCGGCGGCGATCACGCCGTGACGTTCCCGCTGGTCGAAGGGCTCGCGCGGGTGCACGGGCCGCTCAACCTGCTGCACGTCGACGCGCACCCCGACCTGTACGACGACTACGAGGGCAACCCTCGCTCGCACGCGAGCCCGTTCGCGCGGATTCTCGAGCGTGGCCTGGCACGGCGGCTCGTACAGGTGGGCGTGCGAACCTGGAACGCGCACAACCGCGCGCAGGCGCGACGCTTCGGCGTCGAGGCAGTCCCCTGGGAGGGTTTCGACGTCGACCGCGTGCCGATCCCGGACGCGCCGCTCTACGTCACCGTCGACCTCGACGGGATCGACCCGGCGTTTGCGCCGGGCGTGTCGCACCCGGAGCCCGGCGGGTTGAGCGTGCGCGACGTCGTCGGCCTGCTCGGGCGGATCGAGTCACGGGTCGTCGGCGCCGACGTCGTGGAACTCAACCCGACGCAGGAGTCGGGCGACACGACGGCGATCGTCGCGGTGAAGCTCCTCAAGGAGCTGGCGAGCGCGATGGCGCGCGGCGGGCATTGAGCGGCTCCGTTGCGTGGCCACTACGGTTGCGAGGCATCGTCGTAGAGGCCAAAGCAAGTCCAAACTCGCTTGCAATCAGCAGGTTACCCCGTCGCGCCCGCCGTGCGCGGGCGACTGGCCGCCCGTTTGTCGCGCCCAGTTCACTTCGAAAATCGCTTGCTCCATACTCGGGCCCACCTACAACCATTCCAGCCACAGGTGAGGGACGACCATGCACTACTCGCGATTGCGCTCTGCAGTGTTGCTGGCCCTGGCGGTGCCGGGCGTCTCGTACGGGCAGGCCACGCCCGGGCAGCTCGAGGAAATCGTCGTCACGGCACAGAAACGCAGCGAATCGCTGCAGGACATCCCGTTCTCCGTGGCGGCCGTGACGGAGGAAACGCTGCGTCGATCGGGCGCCACGAACATCGTCGAGCTCGCACGCAACGTCTCGGGCCTGGCCATCACCGACCTCGGCCCCGGCCAGAGCCAGGTCGCGATCCGCGGCATTAGCGCCGGACAGGTCGTGCGAGACCAGGCCGGCGTCAAGGAGTCGGTTGGCATCTATCTCGACGAATCGCCGATTTCGGTCGCGCTGTTCACGCCCGACCTCGACCTCTACGACCTCGAGCGTGTCGAGGTGCTGCGCGGCCCGCAGGGCACGCTGTTCGGCGCCGGATCGTCGTCGGGCACGCTGCGGTACATCACGCGGCAGCCGGAACTCGGCAAGTTCGGCGCATCGACGGAGCTCACGGCCGCCACGGTGCAGGACGGCGAGTTCGGCGGCGGAGTGAAGGGCGCCCTGAACCTGCCGATGGGCGAGACGGTCGCCGCGCGCATCGTCGGGTACTACTCGCAGCTGCCGGGCTACATGGACTCGATTTATCCGGATCGCAGCAAGCGCGAGGACGTCAACAGCGGCGAGCGCACGGGCGTGCGCGCCTCGCTGCGGTTCCAGCCGAACGACCAGCTCACGGTCACGCCGCGCATCGTGTACCAGAAGCTCGAGACCGACGGCTTCCCGCGCATCGACGTCTGGAACATCCTCGGCAACCCGTACACGACCACCGAGTCGCCGGTCGACTACGACGAGCGCACGCAGGTCACGCAGCTGCAGGAAGGGATCGACGACGATTTCACGCTCGGCGACCTGACGATCGGCTACGACTTCGGCGCGTTGACGATCACCTCGATCACCTCGTACACCGACCGCCAGGTCACCGTGACGCGCGATGCCAGCCAGCTCACGGGCAGCGTCACGTACGACCTCGAGAACGCCTACACGGTCGAGGGCGCCCGGACAGCCGATGTGCGCCTGAGTTCACCGCTGATCGACGCGACCGACCTGCAGGCGTTCAGTCAGGAGCTGCGGCTCGCGTCGAACGACGCCGATGCGGCATTCCGCTGGCTGATCGGCGCCTTTTACCAGCAGGTCGATCGCGAGTACGGCCAGGCGCTGCCGACCCCGGGGTACGACGCGCAAGTGATCAGTCGCTTGTCCATCACGCTGGGAATGGACAGCACCGACCTGGGAGCGCCCGCCGACAACCCGTATTACTCGGACCTCACGTACGACTTCGAGCAGATTGCCCTGTTCGGCGAGGCAACCTACGAGTTCACGGACGCCTGGAGCCTCACGGGGGGCCTGCGCTATTACGACTTCTCCGAGGATCGCCTGCTCACGTTCGCGGGCCTGTTCGCGGACGTGGGCTACACGGACGAACCGGGCAGCACCGAGTCGGACGGCTTTTCGCCCCGGGCCATCGTCGCGTTCCGGCCGAACGACGACGTGCTGCTCACCGCGCAGTACGCTCGCGGCTTCCGTCTCGGCGGCATCAATGACCCGCTCAACGTGACGCTGTGCCAGGGCAACGACCTCGACATCTACGACGGCCACCCGACGTGGGAAGACGAGGAAACGACCAATTACGAGCTCGGGGCGAAGACGCGCTGGGCCGACGGGCGCGTGCAGTTCAACGCGGCGGCGTTCTACACCGACATCGACGGGCTGCAGGTGATCGCGGACGCCGGTTCTTGCTCGTCGCGCATCATCCTCAACGCGCAGGCCGAGTCGGTGGGCGCCGAGTTGGAGCTGTTCGCACGACCGAACGATAACTGGGACTTCGCGCTGACCGCGACGTACGCCAAGGCGGAAATCACGGAGACGCAGGACGCCGACGGCAACCCGATCGCGGGCATCCGCGAAGGCAACCGGCTGCCGACGGCGCCCGAGCTGCAGGCGGCCGCGAGCGGCACGTACTCGTGGCCCTGGACCGAGACGCTCTCTGGCTACGTGAACCTGACCGTGCAGCACGTGGGCTCGTCATACACGCAGCTCGCCGATCAGGAGCCGGGTTTCGGCGTGCTCTCGACCGACCCGTCGCCAGGCGAAGGGACGATCCGCGGCTTCGGTGACCCGTCGATAACCGAGTTCCGGTTCGACGCCGAGTTGCCGTCCTACGAGATTGGCAACCTGCGCATCGGCGTGCAGGCGGAGCAGTGGGAGCTGGCCGCGTTCGTCAACAACCTCTGGGACGAGCGTGCGTTCCTGTCGATCGACCGTGAACGCGGCCGCAGCGCCCGCGTCGGTTACCTGACCAACCAGCCGCGAACCTACGGGGTCACGCTGAACTACAACTTCTGATCAGGCCAGTCCTCCAGCAAACGGGGGCGAGGACGCTGTCGTTCTCGCCCCTCGTCGCTCGACGTCAGTCAACGACCGGCCACTTCGTCGATGCGAGCCCGGGACGTCGCAAGAAGCCGACGAAGGCCGCAGCAGTCAGTCAGGATCGTCGAATCACCTGGCGCATCGGCACATACGACACTCCGGGCCCATCGACACGTGGACCGCAGGCAGTGAATCCAAATCGCTCATAGGCCGGCGTTGCGTAAATCGAGGAGCGCACAAACATCTCGATCTCAGCTTCTGCCTTCAACGCGTCCGACTTGGCGTGGTCCCACAGCATGCGCGCGACACCCCGACGCTGATATGGTTCCGCGACAAACAGATGAAGCAAA
>DASUYI010000159.1:0-2892 GCA_036377475.1 Steroidobacteraceae bacterium
TTTCCCAGTTCATAGGAAGAAGTGTCTAGTGTCCAACTAATGAGCGGATAGCGGATAGCGGATAGCGGATAGCGGATAGCAGGACCGAAGATTCGTGGGACGGTGACCTGCCGTAGACGTCCATCAGATCGATCTCCACTAACCGCTAACCGCTATCCGCTCGCGCTCAGGCGTAGCCCTTCGGCGCACGCTTGTGCCATTCCGTCCGCAGCTGGTACTGGTGCGAGACGGACAGCAGCCGCGACTCGCCGAAGTGCGGGCCCACGAGTTGCAGCCCGACCGGCAGCTCCGTGCCGGCCTCGTTGACGAAGCCGCACGGAATCGAGATGCCCGGCAAGCCCGCGAGGTTCGCCGCGATCGAGTAGATGTCGTTCAGGTACATCGCAATCGGGTCGCTCGTCTTTGCACCGAGCTTGAACGCCGCGGTCGGGGACGTCGGGCTCAACACGACGTCGACCTCGCCGAATGCGCGCGCGAAATCGCCGGCGATCAGCGCACGGCACTTCTGTGCCTTGAGGTAGTAGGCATCGTAATAACCCGCGGAGAGCACGTACGTGCCCGTCATGATGCGGCGCTTGACCTCCTCGCCGAATCCTTCGCCGCGCGAGCGCCGGTAGAGGTCGAGCAGGTCCTTCGGCTGTTCGCAGCGGTGGCCGAACCGCACGCCGTCGAAGCGTGAGAGGTTCGACGAGCATTCTGCGGGCGCGACGACGTAATAGGTCGGGACCGACAGCGGCAGGCTCGGCAGGCTCACGTCCTTGATGACGGCGCCTTCGCGCTGCAGCAGCGCGATCGCTTCGCGCACGCAGCGCTCGACCGCAGGGTCGAGGCCCTCGCCGAAGAACTCCCTGATCAGGCCGATTCGCAGCCCCTGCAGCGGCTGCTTCAGTTCGGCCGTGTAGCGCGGCACCGGCGTATCGACGCTGGTCGAGTCGCGTGGATCGAACCCCGCCATGGCCTCGAGCAGCAGCGCCGCATCCTCTGCCGAGCGCGCGAGCACGCCGGCCTGGTCGAGGCTCGAGGCGAACGCGATCATGCCGTAGCGCGAGACGCGTCCATACGTCGGCTTGAGGCCGGTGAGGTTCGTGAGCGCCGCCGGCTGCCGGATGGAGCCGCCGGTGTCGGTGCCGCTCGCGATCGGCGCGAGCCGCGCGGCCACGGCGGCGGCCGAGCCGCCCGACGAGCCCCCGGGCACACGCGAGTGATCCCAGGGATTTCGCACCGGGCCGTAGAACGAGGTCTCGTTCGACGAGCCCATCGCGAACTCGTCCATGTTGGTCTTGCCGAGCAGCACGGTGCCCGCGTCGCGACACTTCCGCACGACGGTCGCGTCGTAGGGCGCGACGAAATTCGACAACATCTTCGACGCGCAGGTGGTCGGGATCCCGTCGGTGCAGAAGATGTCCTTGTGCGCGATCGGCACGCCCGTCAGCGGACCACCGTCGCCCTTCGCATTCCGTTCGTCCGCGGCGCGCGCATCGGCGAGCGCGCGGTCGGCCGTGACTGTCACGAACGCATTGAGCCCGGGCCCGAGCCGCTCGATGCGGCCGAGCAGGTGCAGCGTGAGCTCGAGGCTCGAGAACTTGCGGGCGCGCAACCCCGCAGACATTTCCGAAACGGTCAAGGTGTGCATGGCGGGGGACTGTCCCCAATCTTTCGAAGAAAAATGGGGACTGTCCCCATCGCGTTAACGACCGCACCCCTATGGATGCATCTTCACTCGATGACCTTCGGCACGAGGTAGAGTCCCGCAGCGACGCTCGGTGCGTTGTGCTGGTACTTGTCGCGCTGATCCGTCTCGGTCACCTCGTCGGGCCGCAATCGCTGCACCTGCTGCGCGAGCGGGTGTGCCATGGGTTCGACGTCGGCGGTGTCGGCGACCGCAAGCTGCTCGACGAAGTCGATGATGCGAGACAGGCGGTCGACGTACACTGGCATTTGCGCCTCGGTGATCTCGAGGCGGGCAAGTCGGGCGATGCCCTCGACCTGGTTGCGGGTCAGGCTCATCTCAAAAAGCTCGATCAGGCAGCAAAAAAGCCGGTCGCAAATGATACACGCCGCCTTGCCGAAAGTCGTGACTGTGGTTAAATTGCCGCGATTTAGCGCAAGGCAGCGCTCCCTCCTTCGGGCCGAACTCCTCATCTAATGTTCAAAAAACTCCGGGGCTACTTCTCCAACGACCTCTCGATCGACCTCGGCACGGCGAACACGCTGATCTACGTGCGCGGCAAGGGGATCGTGCTCAACGAGCCGTCGGTGGTCGCGATCCGTGAAGAGCCTTCGCGCGGAGGCAAGAAGATCGAGGCCGTCGGCACTGAAGCGAAGAACATGCTCGGCCGCACGCCGGGCAACATCACCGCGATCCGCCCGATGAAGGACGGCGTCATCGCCGACTTCACCGTCACCGAGAAGATGCTGCAGTTCTTCATCGAGAAGGTGCACGGCAACCGCATGGTGCGCCCGAGCCCGCGCGTGCTCGTGTGCGTGCCGTACGGCTCGACGCAGGTCGAGCGGCGCGCGATCCAGGAGTCGGCCGAAGGCGCCGGGGCGCGCTGGGTGCGGCTCATCGAAGAACCCATGGCAGCGGCGGTCGGCGCGGGCATGCCCGTGCACGAGGCGCGCGGCTCGATGGTGCTCGACATCGGCGGCGGCACCTCCGAAGTCGCGGTGATCTCGCTGAACGGCATCGTCTACGCGGCGTCCGTCCGCATCGGCGGCGACCGCTTCGACGAGGCCATCATCAACTACGTGCGTCGCAACTACGGCATCCTGATCGGCGAGGCCACCGCCGAGCGCATCAAGATCGAGATCGGTTCCGCGTACCCGGGGCAGCACGTCAAGGAAATTTCGGTCAAGGGCCGCAACCTCTCCGAGGGCGTGCCGCGCAGTTTC